>CAYRJT010000245.1:0-4198 GCA_964424675.1 uncultured Lachnospiraceae bacterium | reverse complement strand
CGGGGAAAATACCTGTGACCGGAGACAATCGTGAAATCATAAATGAATCCATGGTATTTCATGACAGACTATACAATACGACGTGTGTATCTGTGGGAAATCCTCACTGTGTGATCATGATGGAAAAGGTGACAAAAGAGGATGCCATGGAAATCGGCCCCTATGTGGAACATAGCCAGAACTTTCCGCAGAGAATCAATACGCAGCTGTGTCATGTCATTGACAGGAACAATATTGAGATTGAGATCTATGAAAGAGGTGCAGGGTATACACTGGCCTCAGGTACGAGTGCCTGTGCTGCGGCTGCAGCCGCCTATAAAATGGGTCTGACCGATGAAACGATATCGGTTCATATGCCCGGTGGCGTACTTGATATTAAGATCAACGAAGATCATACAGTGAGTATGGTCGGAAGTGTGCAGTATATCGGAGACATTTCTCTTGCAGAAGATTTTCTGGATACAGAAGCCGAGGGTCACAAGAAGGAATCCTGTGCATGAGGAACGGCAGAATCAACCAAAACAGTTAAAAACGAGGCGGTGGTCGAAAGACCCCGCCTCTACCTATATCATGGATGATTATTGATATCTTTTCCTCATAAAGGCGGCAGTCGCCCTGAAGATCAGATTTTTATCAAAACGCTTCTGAACCTGTTTTAATTGTTTACGGACTTCGATATGCTGTGGACAGTGCTGTTCACATTTTCCGCATTCTATGCACTGGGATGCCATTCTGGATTCTCCTCTCATGACAGTACACATGATATACTCCCGTATACCGCTGATCCAGTTCTCAGCATAGGACATATTATAGCACTGGAAAGAACCCGGGATGTCCACTCCCTTAGGACATGGCATACAGTAAGCACAGCCGGTACACGGCACCTTGGTCTTTTCACCGATGGCAGCTTTGACAGCTTCATAGAGCTTTTTGTCTTCGTCGGTCAGTGCATCAGGAGATACTTCTGATGCAATACGGATATTTTCTTTTACCATTTCCATGGAATTCATACCGGACAGAACGACGGATACCTCCGGCTGATCCCATAGCCAGCGAAGTGCCCAGTCAGCAGGAGAGCGTTTGACTGAAGCATGTCCAAATGCTTCGAGCGCTTTTGCAGGAAGATGGTTGACCAGTTTACCGCCGCGTAGAGGCTCCATGATGATGACAGGTATTCCTTTTTGTGCAGCGGCCTTTAAGCCCTTGCGACCTGCCTGTGAATTTTCGTCCATATAGTTATACTGGATCTGGCAGAATTCCCAGTCATATGCATTCAGAAGATCCAGAAACTCAGCAGTGCATCCATGATAGGAGAACCCGATGCGGCCGATACGGCCTTCTTTTCTCATATCCTCCAGCCATTCAGCAAGTCCGATGGACCTTAATCTGTTCCAAGTTTTAACATCAGTCAGCATATGCATGAGATAGTAATCAATATGATCAGTCTGCAGACGTTTACATTCTTCTTCAAAGATGCGTTTTGCATCGTCCAATGTCTTGATCATGTAATGAGGCAGCTTGGAGGCAATCGTAATCTGATCACGGCAGTGGTTCTTGGCCAGTACCGTGCCGAGAGCTTCTTCACTTCCGGGGTATATGTAGGCAGTGTCAAAGTAGGTAACGCCGTGTTCAATGGCATACATGATTTCACGTTCAACTTCATTCATATCAAATCCTGTGCCCTTTTTGGGAAATCGCATACAGCCGAAGCCCAGCAGGGATAAATGATCTTGATTCTTTAGTTCTCTGTATTGCATATTGCAGCCTCTTTTCTTTAAAATGTATACGTTTATATTACAATATCTTTGACCAAAGTGCGAGAAAAATATGACGATTCTCATCCATTTCTCTTGAATTGGGGAGTTGAAAAAGAAACGGCTTTCTATTATACTGTTAGAATACATGCTTTATGGGAAACGGAGATAGAGAAATGAAGAAACTATTAGATTTGTTATCAGCAGAACTGGAGGCAGCATTCAAGCAGGCCGGTTATGATGAAAAGTATGGCAGAGTGACAATTTCAAACCGTCCTGATCTGTGCGAGTTTCAGTGTAACGGAGCAATGAGTGCCGTAAAAGAATATAAGAAAGCACCGATCATGATCGCAAATGATGTAGCCAAAGCACTTGACGGAAACAAAGTATTTGCAGAGGTCAGTGCAGTCAATCCGGGCTTTTTGAATCTAAAGCTGTCAGCAGATAATCTGGCAGAATATCTGCAGTCAATGGCGACCGATGAGCGTTATGGACTCGACCGGACGGATTCTCCACTTTCGATTATGGTCGATTTCGGAGGACCGAATGTAGCCAAGCCGCTGCATGTAGGGCATCTTCGCTCTGCAATTATCGGTGAAAGCGTAAAGCGGATCTGCCGGTATATGGGGCATAACGTAGTTGGTGATATCCATCTGGGTGACTGGGGCCTGCAGATGGGACTGATCATAACGGAGTTAAAAAAACGTCAGCCAAATCTTCCGTACTTTGATGACTCTTTTACAGGGGAATATCCGGAGGAAGCACCATTTACCATATCAGAGCTGGAAGAAATCTATCCGACAGCCAGCGCAAAATCCAAGGAGGACGAAGTCTATAAAGAAGAAGCTATGAATGCTACGTTCCTCCTGCAGAGAGGTCATCGCGGCTATATGGCTCTTTGGAATCATATCATGAAGGTATCCAAGGCAGATCTGAAAAAGAACTATGCCAATCTGAATGTGGAATTTGATCTCTGGAAGGGTGAGTCTGATGTACAGAAATATATCCCGGATATGGTCAAACGTCTGAAGGATGAGGGCTATGCGCACGAGAGTGAGGGTGCACTTGTCATTGATGTCAAGAAAGAGACAGATACGAAAGAGATACCGCCGTGTATGATTCTGAAATCAGATGGGGCTTCTCTTTATACAACGACTGATTTGGCGACATTGGTAGAGCGTAGGAAGGATTTTGATCCGAACATGATTGTTTATGTAGTAGATAAGCGGCAGGATCTACACTTTGTACAGGTATTCCGCTGCGCCAAGAAAGTTGGCATCATCGGTGAGGATGTAGATCTGAATTTCATCGGATTCGGTACAATGAACGGCAAGGATGGCAAGCCATTCAAGACCCGTGAGGGCGGTGTGATGCGTCTGGAAAATCTGCTGGCAGACATCAATGAAGAGATGTATCACAAGATAACAGACAATCATGAAGTAGAAGAGAAGGAAGCACGCGCTACAGCGAAAATCGTAGCACTGGCAGCAGTCAAGTACGGAGACCTTTCCAATCAGGCAACAAAGGATTATGTATTTGATATTGACAAATTTACTTCTTTTGAAGGAAATACAGGTCCGTACATCCTGTATACAATCGTACGTATCAAGTCGATTCTGAATAAATACAATGAGCAGAAGCATACGATTGTTCCTGCAATCGCAGCACCGGCAAGCGAATGTGAAAAAGCACTGTTACTTTCCATCGCACAGTTCAATGCAGTGGTTGAAAGTGCCTATGAAGAACTGGCACCACATAAGATCTGTGCATTTATTTACGAGCTGGCAAATGCATTTAACCGGTTTTACCATGAGACCAAGATCCTGACAGAGGAGAATGAAAAGCAGCAGGCAAGCTGGATTGCAGTATTGCAGCTGACAAGGAATGTACTGGAAACGTCCATAGATTTGCTGGGATTTTCCGCGCCAGAGAGAATGTAAGATAGAAACGAGTGTGATTGAAAGTCAAAACAGTCTTGTGTGTGATTGCATGAGACTGTTTTTATTTGCGTTCAGCCGGAAGAACTACAAGACAGTCTTCTGACTGACATTTTTGAGCAAGAATTAACATTGACATTTATATGAAAAAACATTACACTCTAGAAATATTATTTAGCAGTTGCAAAAGAATTTGAGGAGGGCAAATGATGGAGCCGGTTATCACACTCAACGACGTATCAAAGGAATTTAAGGTATTAAAAAGCAGGGAAGGGATAAAGGGAAGTATCCAGAATCTGTTTTCAAGAGATTATCACATCGTCAAGGCAGTCAATCACATCTCAATGAGTATTGAACAGGGCGAAATCATCGGATACCTTGGGCCAAATGGTGCAGGCAAGAGTACCACGATTAAAATGATGTCAGGCGTACTCGTTCCAACCTCAGGAGAGATCAGAGTCAATGGACTGGTTCCCTATAAGAGCAGAAGAGAGAACTCTGAGAAAA
>CAYRJT010000244.1:0-4213 GCA_964424675.1 uncultured Lachnospiraceae bacterium | reverse complement strand
TTCATTATAATAAGGAGTGTGGGGATTTTGTCACAAAGGCGTCCAAAAGATAGAGGAGCAGAATGAAGGTATGCATAAAATCAGTGAAGATCTATTTCAGAATGCGATTGATCTGAATGAGACAATTGTATTTGAGTATCATATCCAAGAGGATGTCATCAGCTTTTCTGAAAATGTGAAAAATCATATACCGTTCCCACTGCGTGTGCCCGGATTTCTCACAAAGCTGGATGCACGGGGAAAGATCTGTCAGGATGATATTCAGAAGGCAATAGCCTTCTTTAGTTTGCGTGATGATACGAGTAAGGTACATATGGAATATATCCGTTTTATTGATTTTAACGGAGAGTTCCTGTGGTATCAGATGAAGGGACGTATCATGAGCAGCGCAGATGGCCAGCCTGAGCTGATTTATGGAACGATGACCTATGTAGATGATGATACAAAACAGCAGGCTGACAGCCGGCAGCTGTCTCGGGATCCGCTGACACATCTGCTGAATACAGATGCTTTTATCAGTGAAATTCAGGATTATATGAAGGGCATCCCTGAGGGAGTCGTGCCGAATCTGCTGGTAGTGGACATAGATGACTTTCAGACGCTGATACAGCTGCATGGTGAGATGGTCGGAGATGGTGTGCTGGATGAGGTGGCAAAGATCCTGAAAAGGGCATTTCGAGCTGCAGATATCATCGGCAGACTTGAAGGAGACCGGTTTGTCATATTTATGCAGGGTGTGCGTACTCCGCATATATTACTGGAACGGGCGGCATATATCTGTCAGACAGTCAAGGAAGTGTGGAACGATTATCAGGATAGCTGTGCACTATCTGTCAGTATCGGTATTGCTTCCATGAGATCTGAAGAGGCCGATTTTGCCAGGCTGTATGAGAAGGCATTGCTGGCTCTGCACGATGCAAAGGACAGCGGCAAAGACACCTATATCCTCTATGCAAATGATATGGAACGCATGGATGCGACGATTAATCCCGTGCTCAGCAGCAAGGAAATGGAGCTGGTGCGCAACATACTGAACCCGATGTGTGCCTGGGCATATGCCGTAGATGAGAACTATCAGCTGTTATACCGCAATGATCTGCTGCAGGACAGAATAGGCAATGAGAGCTGCGGTGTCTGCTATGTACAAAATAAAGGGTATGATGAGCCGTGTCCGGACTGCCCGCTGAAAAAGATGCAGCCAAAGGAGACGTCAATCGACAGTGAGGTATACTCACCATCGATGAGAACCGTGCTGCCGATGCGGACAACCAAGATCATCATGCGAAACGGAAAGCCGGTCTATCTGCTGGCATCTGTCAAAGAGGATATTGATATACAGGTAGCCACGCTGAATGAAAGCACCGAGCGGTTTCAGGAGGCTATCTATGCAATCCAGGACATTATCTGGGATGTGAATATCTCTAAGAATACCTGTGTCAGGATCAAAGAAGACAATGTCATGTCTGTTGTAGAAGCCAGAATCGAAAACTATGAAAAGATCAGGGAGTTTTACAAGGAACGCGTCGTATATCCTGAGGATCTGGAGGAGTTTAATCAGGCAACGGATCCCGGATATCTGCGGGAGGCCATCAAGCAGGGCAAATCCATCGTATGCAAGGAGGTACGTCTGCATACCAGTGAAGATGAGTATGCGTGGTATGCATTTTATACCGCACTTGGCAGTGATGACAGGGAGCAGGATACGAGAGTATTCATCATTGCATTGAATGTAGACGATTCCAAGCGTCATTACCTTGAAATGATAGAGACGAATATCAAGTATGAACTGATGACACATCAGAGCGTCTTCCAAAAAGAGATGGCGCTGAACAATGAGCGTTATGAGAATGTCAATGAAATGACAGGTGTGCTTGTATTTGAATACAATGTACTGGATGGAAAGTATTATCTGTGCTCCATGTTTGACGAAGTGTTCCGTGTGGACAAGAAGCTGCTGACAGATGAGTGGTCACTGGTCGACAGCCTCAGATGTCATCCTGATGATGAGGATGCTTTTGAAACGTTCAAGGAACGTTGCAGGAGTGAGCACCAGACGCAGAAGATCACAGTCCGCCTGTATAACAAATATGAAACGGCTATCTGGTTTACTGTCATACTGCAGGTTCTGAGAGGTCTGAATAACGAACCGATTCGTTATCTGGGTACACTGCAGAATGTCAATGCGGAAATGGAAGTCAAGGTCGAGATGGAATACCGTGCAGACTATGACTCCATGACAGGTCTTTATAACAGCGAAGCATTTTACAGAAAGGCTTCTGAACTGATCCATCTGAATGCGGACAGCAGCTTTGTCATGCTGTCAGTCGATATCGATCGTTTCAGGATCATCAATGACCGGTTTGGCATTGATGCTGGAAATAAAAGCCTGCAGTGTATGGGGAGTGCCATCAAGGAAGTGGCTCCCAAGGGCAGTATCGCGAAACGCTATCAGGCAGATACCTTTAGTATTCTGCTGCAGTACGAGGGCGATCAGAGTATTTTGAATTATATGACAAAGCTGTCAGAAAAGGCAGCAGAGTATTTTGATAAGCAGTGGAATGTGTCACTGGCATTCGGTATTTATAAGGTGGTTGACAACAACCTTCCGGTCAGACTGATGTGCGACAGGGCGCGGCTGGTCAAGAAACAGATCAAGGGAAATTCACTTGCAAATTATGCAGTCTATGATGACAAGATCAGGCTGCAGCAGCGCGAACAGGCAGAAATCGAAAGCGAGATGAATGCAGCGCTTGCGAACGGAGAGTTCGAGATGTTCCTGCAGCCTCAGGTGGATGTCCGGTCAGGAAAGATCAGTGGGGCAGAGGCTCTGGTGTGCTGGAGACATCCGATTCGCGGCATTCGTGTACCGGCGACGTTCCTTGATTTATTTGAGAGCAACGGATTCATTACGAAGCTGGATGCCTATATGTGGGAAGAAGCCTGCAAATATGTATCTGAAATGAAGGAAAAAGGGATTGAAATGCCTGTGTCCGTCAATATCTCAAGAGTACACATCAATAATACGGATCTGGCTCCGACACTGTTAGCTCTGGTGAAAAAGTATGGACTGACACCGGCTATGCTGGAGCTGGAAATCACAGAAAATCTGTTTATTGATGATGTAACGGAGCTGTTTGAACAGATGACCAGACTGAAGGAAGCAGGCTTCAGTATCCAGATGGATGACTTTGGCTCAGGGTATTCTTCACTGAATATGCTGCGAAGAGCGCCGGTGGATGTGCTCAAAATTGACAGATTCTTTTTGGATGAAATCATGGCAACAGAACGTGGACGTATTATCGTAGAAACATCCGTCAGGATGGCCAAGCAGCTGGATCTGGAGGTCGTTGCCGAGGGCGTGGAAACGAAGGAGCAGCTTGATTTTCTTCGCGGTATTCATTGTGATACTGCCCAGGGATTTTACTTCTCAAGGCCGATTCCGAAGGAAGAGTTTACGACTCTGCTTTTGAGCGGAAAGACATATCAATGATTTAATTTCATGGAAAGGCACTTTGGAGCAATGGATTTCATACAATGTATTAAACCTGTAGCTTTGAGGTGCCTTTTTGAAAGCTTTCAAGAAACCGCTGACTGCGGAAGAAGAGCGTGATTATGTAGAGCGCTATCGCCTGGGAGATGAACAGGCGAAGGATATTTTAATAGAACGGAATCTGCGGCTCGTCGCCCATATTGTCAAAAAGTACCAATCCATTGGCGAAGATACAGAGGATCTGATTTCTATAGGTACGATCGGACTGATCAAGGCAGTTACGACATTTGATGCAGATAAAGGCAGCAGACTGGCTACCTATGCGGCACGATGTATTGACAATGAACTGCTGATGATGTTCAGGACCAGAAAAAAGAGCAGCAGGGATGTTTCCATTCATGAACCGATCGGGACAGACAAGGAGGGAAATGAAATCAGTCTCCTTGACATCATTGAGAGCCCGCCGGAAGATATTATTGAGCGAATGGAACTTGCTAGCGATATAGAAAAGTTGTATGATTACGTAGATAAGATACTCACAGATAGAGAAAAGGAAATCATAAGGCTCAGATACGGACTTTTCCAGGGGGAGGAAAGCACGCAGAGGGAGATTGGTGCGAAGCTCGGTATTTCCAGAAGCTATGTGTCAAGAATCGAAAAGAAAGCTTTATGGAAGTTAAGAGAGGCATTTTCAAAATGAAGGATTGGAAAAAAATAACTATG
>CAYRJT010000243.1:0-4234 GCA_964424675.1 uncultured Lachnospiraceae bacterium | reverse complement strand
TCACATGACCGGTATTTTCTGGATAAGCTTGCAGGACGGATACTGGCATTTGAGGATCATGGTGTTGTCCGGCAGTATGAGGGGAATTATACGGATTATAAGAATGCGTTGTTAGATAGAAGTATGGAAGAAAAAACATTCACCAGCAGTACCGGAACTGTCGGGAAGCTTTCACCTGCCGGGATTCATGGAAGTACACTGGAAAGTGATTCGACAGAAACGTCACAGGAGACGAACTCCCGCAGTACATGGAAGAAGCCAGATAACCGCATACGCTTTTCCTATCAGGAGCAGAGAGAGTATGAACACATCGATCAGGATATCTCTGACCTGGAGGACAGAATTGCCGGACTTGAGGAAGAGATTGCAGGAGCGGCTACTGAGTATACAAGACTACAGGCTCTGGTGCAGGATAAGGAAGCTGCAGAGGCAGAGCTTGAGCAGAAGATGGAACGTTGGGTGTATCTGAATGAGATTGCAGAGCAGATGCAGAAATAGACACTAAGGAAGCATTTCAGATTGCGTTGACGATATAAACACCTCTCATTTTTTGCACGGGAAAAGAGAGGACATACATCCCGCACGGGGATAAGATAAAGAAGGAGTTCATGGTGTCGCACCCTCGGCAGTCAGAGAACAGGGTGTCAGTCTGAGAGCATTTCCACCGATCAGCTTCAAAATAACCGTGAAAGGATCAGAGGAAATAAATTAAAGAAATAAAAAGAATTTAGGAGGAGAGTTCTTAGGAATCTCCTCCTAATTAAGTTTTTTCTACCTATAAGACCGGAAACCCTGCATTTATACTGGATATAGAGAAGGAGAGGCATATGATTCACACGACTTTCAAAAGAGGAATAAGAAAGAAATCAAGTATGAGGAGCCGGCTGCTGTTTGCTTTTATCGGAACATCTGTCATACCGATCATTATATTGAATCTGTTTTCTTACTATAACAGTGCAAGTATTGTGCGCGAAAATGTGGAGGAAATGACAAAGACGAATCTGGAACAGATGAACATGAGTCTGAATGTCTGGCTGGATTCATATGAGGACATCCTGTATCAGCTGTATACGGATGATGAACTGGTCAATCTTACTTATAAAATGAATGAAAATGAAGATATTGCCGTCACTGTTAATCAGATGAAACGGATATTGCGAGGTGTTTTGAATTCCAAGGAATATATCCGTTCTATTTCAGTCATTACAGCCAATGGGCAGGTGGTCAACTGCGACAAACTGACGGCCGTCACACTGGACAATTCATGGATGAATACATTCAGCCTGCCGCAGGAAGATATCTATGAGCAGATATCTGCGGACAATCAGTATCATCTGTTTTCAACAGAATATGCTTCTAATTTTGCAAATGATGATTATTACCTGTTTCATCTGAGTCATAGGATCATTAATTATAAAAAGCTGGAGGAGCGAATCGGTGTAATCATCATCAGTCTGGATGAGGAGCTGCTGAAGGAAATCTGTACGTCTCAGATTCCGGAGAACGATACCGGTGAGGAATGGAACAGCTTTTATTTCCTCGTGGACGAAGACGGAAGAATTGTTTCTTATATAGACCCTTCAGAAATCGGAACACAGATACAGCTTACCGGCCGGGATGAGACAAGCCGCCTGAAGGCATATCGGGATTTTATACAGAGCAAACAGCCATTTGGAGATGCAGAAAGCACAGTCTATATCAGGCATAATGACAACTTTGACTGGGATATCGTAAATGTATCTAATCAAAGCAAAGCCATAGAACGTTTGTCGGCTCAGCAGAAGCTGCTCGGAGCTGTGGCGGTACTGTCAGTGGCACTGATCATTGTTATCATTCTGATTTTGACGACACAGCTCACGGCTTCTCTGAAAAAGCTGATGCTGACGATGAAGAAGGCAGGCGGGGGAGAACTGGTAGCCCGTGTAGATGTGGATCAGAAGATGCCGGTCGAGGTAGAGAACATCGCTTTACAGTTCAACAGCATGCTGGAAAAGCTGGAGATATCCATGGAAAATGAAAAGGCATCTGCTATCCGCCAGAAAAATGCAGAAATCTCGGCATTGGAATCGCAGATCAATCCGCATTTTTTATATAATACACTGGATACGATCAACTGGATGGCAATTGATAAGGATGAGTTCGAAATCAGCAATGCCATTAGCTCTCTGGCGACGATTCTGCGCTATGCAATAGATAACAGCAACGGCATTGTGACGATCAAAGAGGAAATTGACTGGATTAAAAAGTACGTTTTCTTACAGCAGACCAGACTGAAAAATGCATTTGCCTGTGATATGCATATCGAGCCAGAGGTTCTGGAGCTGCCGATTCATAAGCTATTATTACAGCCCTTTGTGGAAAATGCCATTTTGCATGGATTTGAGGGCATGGAGGGGCCACATCAGCTGACGATTTCCATTGCTCTGCAGGAGGGGTATCTGGATATTGCAATTTGCGATAACGGGAAGGGAATCGAAGAACAGTATGTTGAAGAAATGAATCAGGGTATCTTTCGGGGAGAGCCAAAGAGGAGGCATATCGGTCTGCAGAATGCAGTGACCAGAATGGATATGTATTATGGGAAGGCTGCTTCATTTTTCATTCAGAGCCAGCCAATGCAGGGAACAACGGTCAGTATCCGTATAGAGGAAGGGGCGCTGAAATCATGAAAATCGTGATTGTAGAAGACGAAATCAGAATCCGTGAGGGAATCCGGAATCTGCTGCACAAGATGTTTCCCAAGCACGAAGTGGTCGGTGAGGCAGAAAATGGTGAGGAAGGACTGGAACTGGTTATGAAGCTCAGACCTGATCTCGTGATCACAGATATCAAAATGCCGATTATGGACGGACTGGATATGCTGACGGTCATTCATGAAAGTGACTGCAGAACAAAAGCAATCGTACTCAGTGCCTATTCAGAGTTTTCCTATGCACAAAAGGCCATCAAGCTGAATGTCAGTGAGTATCTGCTGAAGCCCATTGTGGTGGGAGATTTTGCACAGTCTATCAAGAATATCGAGATGCAGTATGAGCAGGAGCAGAAGGAAAGTCCTGACTCACTGGGCTCACTGGAGCATATTATGTTCAATACGGTCTTCGGGTCGGATACGATGCCTGAGGATATTATTGAGTTTATCGGAAGTAAATATGGGATTTACCCTGATACAGACTTTTGCGAGCTGATTATCTATCTGGGGACAGCGTATGAGGAAAGGCTGGAAAAAACAAAAAGGGAAATGAAATATATCCTTACGGAGAATCAAGAAATCAGGTATAGCATGACAGAGATCCCTATGAAAAAATCATTGCTGATCGTGATCTATGGATATCAGGATGCAAAACTGACAGAGCGGTGGTTTCAAAATGTTGTGCTGATGCAGAAAAGAGACAACGAGCAAAAGAAAAACAGCTACGGCTGGGTCAATGCACATGGAATTGCACAGCTGAAGGAGAGCTATCAGCTGCTGGAGGGCTATATGGACTGGAATATCGTATTTGGTGATACCATTATGATTTCTTATCCAAAGATTACGCAGGTGCAGACCGTGGCATGTACTTATCCGATCGAGCTTGAAAATAGAGCCAAGATTGCATTATGTGCATTTGACTTTGACAAGGTGCTGCAGTGTATCCGTCAGTTCAATGAGTTCTTCCGGGATGGAAAGATCTATGCTCCGAAGGAAATCAAGGAATCCTATGTACGTTTTCTCTGGGCAATTATCAATGTGGCGAAAGAGATCGGCGCAATTCACTATCAGAAACTGGAACAGCAGCAGATTCTGCAGACGATCATGGAAGCACACAACGATGCAGAGCTGCGCGAGATATCGGAAATGCTGTATCGTTCGCTGATCCCCAGAGGAATCCATCAGGGAAGCACAGACAGTCTGCTGGTGAAACGTGCCCAAAGTATGATTGATGAGTTTTATGATGCAGGGATTACGCTGGAGGAGATCGCACAGAAGCTGAATGTGACACCGGAGTACCTGGGTACTCTGTTTCATAAGGAGACCGGAACAAACTTCAGTACCTATATGAGAGAACACCGGCTGAGCAAGGCGAAGGAGCTGCTGATCGGTACACAGATGAAGATTTATGAGATAGCAGATCAGGTGGGATATGCGGACGCAAAGTATTTCAGCAGGGTATTTAAAGAGAGTACCGGACAGCTTCCGGCAGATTATCGCAGAACGAATAAATAGGATTAGATATTTTATCCTTTTTCAGAATCA
>CAYRJT010000242.1:0-4238 GCA_964424675.1 uncultured Lachnospiraceae bacterium | reverse complement strand
ACCGCAGTCATAAAAACTCCCTCTGAAAGTATTCATACTGAATTTCTTCCTGCTTATTTCCCCACTTAATTAATATACACGAAAGTAACACATTTTTCAATATGAATAAAAATAATTTATCCATGTGACCTTTCGACATTTTTCACAAAAAATTAAGCATTCATTTGAAATCAGAAAAAAAAATCAGGACTTCAAGGAGTCCTGATATCAGTCATCATAATCAATTAAAACTTTTTCTTGTTAAATGCAATCACACCAGCCACATTTGCCAGTATCGAATAACCAATGCCGATCCCGATAATCAGCGGCACGCTTCTGTTCGGATCTGCAGGATATGGAAGCAGGCTGAAGTTCTGTGATATCAGGAATCTTCTGATATTGCGAAACAGTGCCCACTCAAACGGATAGGCTGCAAAGAACATGATGATCCTTGGTACTGCAACAGTAATGATGATGAAAATGATATATGCCTTTTTCTTATGTTTGGTAATAAACAGGCACATATTTCCGACGGATATCCCGGCAACCCATAATGGCAGTGCCAGCCACATCTTGTCCAGAAAGTCCTTCACCACCCACATCTGCATGGTACCGTCGCCCAGCTGGAACAGCGTCGTCGTTCCCATCAGAAACAGAAATGCTATGATTAGAAAAATCACAGCCAGAATCAGTGATGTCAGGAACTTTGACAGATAAATCTGTGTCCTGCTCATGTTCTTCGTGATCTTGTCCTTAATCCGCGGATTCGGATACGCCTTGCCAAACACAATATCTGCTATGATGATGCAGCTGTAGTATGGCAGTACAAAACACCATGTTGCGTATTCAATGAGATTGTACGCAAATGTACCGTCATTGGTTCCATAGATCATTCTAAAGCCAACGACTGCTGTATTGGCAATCAAACACAGTGCGATGATACCAATCACATATGCAAGCGCGAAGCGCCTGTGAGCGACTGTTTTCAGATCGCGGGTAATGTATTGTAGCATGTTGATGTAGTTCCCTTCTTTAATATCTTTAGTTGGCTGAGATTGGGCTTCGCCAGAGTAAAACTTCCTTCGGACAGTTTCACTCATGTCATCGATTTGCCTTGCAAATCGGTGACTTAATCTCCATCTGTGGAGTAGTTTGGAGCCTCTTTGGTGATGTGGATGTCGTGTGGATGACTCTCTTTTAGTGATGCTGCGGATATCTTGACGAATTTTCCATTTTCTTTGAGCTCTTCAATGGTTCTTGTTCCACAGTATCCCATACCAGAACGAAGTCCTCCGACCAGCTGGAAGATCGTATCCTCGACCGTTCCCTTGTATGCGACACGTCCTTCAACACCTTCCGGTACCAGCTTCTTGGCATCCGTCTGGAAGTATCTGTCCTTGCTGCCGTTCTCCATGGCAGAGATAGAGCCCATACCTCTGTATACCTTATATTTTCTGCCCTGATACAGCTCAAATGTTCCCGGGCTTTCATCACATCCTGCAAATATAGAACCAAGCATGCAGACATTGCCGCCGGCTGCGATTGCCTTGGTCATATCTCCTGAATATTTGATACCTCCGTCTGCAATAATCGGGATACCATAATCCTTAGCTACCTCATACGCATTCATGATTGCAGAAATCTGTGGTACACCGATACCGGCTACGATACGGGTCGTACAGATGGAGCCGGGTCCGATACCCACCTTCACGGCATCAACGCCTGCCTCGATCAGAGCCTTTGCGCCCTCTCCCGTCGCCACATTACCACCAATCAGCTGCAAAGACGGATATGCATCCTTAATCAGTCTGACACAGTGCAGTACATTCTCGGAATGTCCATGAGCCGAATCCAGAACCACTACATCGACCTTGGCATTGACCAGTGCCTCGACACGCTCCAGCACATTCGCCGTAATACCCACTGCTGCGCCGCATAACAGTCTGCCCTGCTCGTCCTTCGCCGAATTCGGATATTTAATCTGCTTCTCAATATCCTTAATTGTAATCAGACCCTTCAGATTGAAGTCCTTATCAACAATAGGAAGCTTTTCTTTTCTTGCCTTTGCCAGGATCTGCTTTGCCTCTTCGAGTGTAATACCCTCCTGCGCTGTGATCAGCCCTTCGGATGTCATAGACTCGCTTATTTTCTTTGTAAAATCTGTTTCGAATTTAAGGTCACGATTTGTGATGATACCAACCAGTTTCTTGCCCTCCGTGATCGGAACTCCCGATATACGGAACTTTGCCATCAGATTATCGGCATCTGCAAGTGTATGTTCAGGTGATAATGAAAAAGGATCAGTGATGACACCGTTTTCAGAACGTTTTACTTTATCTACTTCTTCGGCCTGTGCCTCGGCTGTCATATTCTTATGAATAATACCGATGCCGCCCTGTCTTGCCATGGCAATTGCCATACGATGTTCTGTAACAGTATCCATTCCGGCGCTCATCATGGGGATGTTCAATTTGATGTTCTTTGTCAGATACGTGGAAATATCAACCTGATTCCCGATTACCTGTGAATAAGACGGTATCAGGAGCACATCATCAAATGTAATTCCATCGCCAACTATTTGACCCATTTTTCAATTCCTCCTTTAATTTTAATGTTTTCAATTCTACCAAATCTGACACAGTGTGTCAATCGCACAAAACTCTTTTTTATTAATACTCACGAATCTTTCTCGGAAAGACAGATTTTATGCACTTCAGCATCTCTGCATTTGGCTCTATACAGTGCAATTCAACGCCTGCATTACCGTTGTATACAAGTATATAACGCTTTGCCTCAGGCTCTTTGGAGGAATAATCCTTGATTTTGGGATTCCGGTTTTTGTAGGAATCCAGCTCATGAGAGTTCTCCGGTGCCATCAGCTCCATTTTATTCAGATCCAGTGTTGCTACACGCTTTCTTTTCTGCTTATTCATAACCTTATCAATGCTGATCTCCTTATCTAAATAGAGATACTCATACTCCAGATCCAGATTGGGCATCCAGAAATAGATGAGCAGACCAAGTCCGATGGTCGGGACAAACATAATCAACAGTCCGGACAGTGCCAGGATCGCACATGTTGCTGTAGCGGCATAGATGACAGCCTTAATCAGGACATTCAGCGGATTCGGTTTTTTCTTAATCAGGCACTCTACATATGTATCATTCATGTAACATTCCTCCTTGTGCGCCATTCCATTCAATTCTGCAGGCAGAAATCACTCTCCTGCCCAGCCGCACTTCATTTTAGTCTTTGAATGACATTGTACCAAATTTCAGCCTTTCCCACAACCTCTTTCTGTCTTGACTGGCAGTTATTTAACAAAGATTTCACAAAGTTTTCAGTCAGGCTCAATTGACATCAGCCCTTACAAAATGTATGATTATTAAATATTTGTATAAAATGACCGAAGAGGTGAATGACATGCCCGTCAATGATGACATCCGTGCTGAAAAAAGCAAATTTAAAAATATGACCGTGAAAGAGAAGCTGCGATATATCTGGGATTACTACAGAATACCGATTATCATAGGCATTGTAGCTGTGGTCTTTATCTTTACCCTGGTCAAAGACATCATCAGTAATAACCGTGAAACCTATCTCTCTGCATGCATACTGAATTCCAACTACACCTATGAGACTGATACCACACTGGTCAATGAATACGTGAACTACTCCGGTGTTGATACAGAGGCAATGCAGTTAAATATTGATTTCTCCATGCACATAGATCTGAACGCTGCTGACCAGATGAGTCTGGCATACCAGCAAAAGGTTATGGCTCTCTTTGCTGCAAAAGAAATAGACGTCATGGTCGGTGACCAGAACATCATAGATTCCTATGCCAGTGCTGAGGCATTTTGCAATCTGACTGAGCTGCTTCCTGCCGATCTGTCAGCCGAGCTTGAGCAAAAGGGATATACCTATTATACCGCCACATATGAAAACGGCAGTACAGTTCCTGTCGGACTCTATATGGACAGCTGTGTCCGTCTCAAGAATGATGACACCTACAAGGACGGTGTCCACCCGATCTTCACCATCTCTGCCAATGCCCCGCATCCGGAGCATGCAATTGAATTCCTGCGATTTTTAATTTCCAGGGATTGATGATACTCCAAGGTTTAGATGAAAACAAAAAAGAGACTTTGAAAGTCTCTTGAGACATCATAAGAGCCTGCCCGCAGGAAAACCGTTGACCGTCACTTGACTGTGGAGCTGTGTGTGAATGCTAATGACGGATGTCATTTTGCTGTTG
>CAYRJT010000241.1:0-4257 GCA_964424675.1 uncultured Lachnospiraceae bacterium | reverse complement strand
CAGAGAGGGAACAGGTTACCATTACAAATCCTTCTTATTTTACAATTTCACATAACCTGAAGTTTTTATATTCCATAACAGATCTTGGAGTGGAAGCGTTTCGGATCCAGCCTGACGGAGGACTGGAGTTTGTCAATCAGGCATCTATCAATGGTATGAGAGGATGCTATATTTCTACAGATTATACGGATCAGTTTATATTTGTAGCCGGTTATCATGACGGCAAGATCACGGTTTTGAAGATTCGTGAAGACGGCGGTGCAGGCGAAATCACCGATGAGGTTTTTCACAAAGGAATGGGAAGTATCTCAGAGCGTAATTTCAGGCCACATGTGAGCTGTGTGAAGATGACACGTGATAATCATTATCTGTGTGCAGCTGATTTGGGACTGGATCATGTAAAGATATACCGGTTTGATGAAGCAACAGGAAAAATCAAACTGATTGATGTGGTCAGATGTGAACTGGAGTCCGCGCCAAAATATATCAAGTTTCGTAAAGACGGGAAATATGCATATATCATTCATGAACTGAAAAACATTATTGATGTCTATTCCTATGAAGAGGAGAATGATTATCCTAAATTTACAAAGATACAGACAGTCTCTACTCTGAATGACTATCATGCAGGTGGATCTGCTGCGTGTGCCATGAAATTTTCCATAGATAATAAATATCTGTTTTGTTCAAATGCTGGAGACAACAGTGTCGGTGTATTTGCAATCGATGTCAAAACAGGATTGCTGACCAAGAAATTTGTACTTCCGGTCAGCGGAGACTATCCAAAGGATATCGGTATTTTTCCAAATACGAAGTATCTCGTCAGCCTCAACCATGAATCTGACAGTATGACATTTTTCCATGTGGATCTGGAGAAGAATACAATCATCATGAACGGGAGAGAGCTGAAAATCAATAAGGGTAACTGTATTGTTATTTTAAAAGTAAACGGAAATGATGATATAGAATAAAGCATCAGGAATTATCGCTTGTAAAAGTCCCTGACAGCATCCATACGTGTGCTCATGTTGGAAAACAGCATGTCGACCAATGTGACAGCTGCCATGGATTCTACGACGACAACGGCACGAGGTACGATGACAGGATCGTGTCTTCCCTTGATTGATATTTCTATATTTTTACCGTTCTGATTTACGGTATGCTGTAATGACGAAACAGAAGGAGTCGGCTTGATCGCACACTTGAACAGAATTTCATCTCCATCGCTGATACCACCAAGGATACCGCCTGCATGATTGGTCTTCTTGGTGATTTTTTGATTCTGCATAACAAATGCATCATTATGTTCCAGACCGGTCATGGCGGCAGCCTGACATCCGGATCCGATTTCAAATGATTTTACGGCACCGATGGACATGATCGCTTTCGCCAGATTGGCATCCAGTTTTTCAAAAACAGGGTCTCCGATACCGGCAGGCATACCGTTAATACGACATTCAATCATGCCTCCTGAGGAATTTCCTGCCTTCATACATGTATCAAGATATTCTGAGGCTTTTATAAATGCAGCTGCATCCGGCATACATAATACATTCCGATCTCTTTCCTGGAGATCAAAATGTTCTGTGTCAATACCGATTGGGCCAATTGAACTGGTATATGCGCATACATGAATAGATAACTCAGACAGTATTTTTGATGCAACAGCACCGGCAGCAACTCGTCCTATTGTTTCTCTTCCGGAAGAACGTCCGCCGCCCCTGTAGTCACGAAATCCGTATTTGGCGTCAAATGTATAGTCAGCATGTCCAGGACGGTAGTAGGATGCAATTTCACTGTAATCTCTTGACCTCTGTGATTCATTGCGCACAATCATGGAGATGGGCGTACCGGTCGTTCGTCCTTCGAAGGTGCCGGAGCAGATCTCTACAAGGTCAGATTCCTGCCGTGGGGTTGCATATTTGGATGTACCTGGCTTGCGTCTGTTCAGGAATCCCTGAATATCTTCCTCAGAAAGACTCAGACCTGCGGGGCAGCCGTCTATGACAACACCGACTGCAACACCGTGAGATTCTCCCCATGTGGTGATTTTGAATTGATTTCCGAATGTAGATCCTGACATGATGATTCCCCTTTTCTGTGTGCGTGAAACTGCACCTATTATACAGGGTTTGCGCTTTTTTGTAAACCATACGCGATCATAATGACAATGTTCGACATTTTTCAAAAAAATAAGTGCAATTCAGCGAAGTATGTGGTATGATAATTAACGATGAAGTAAATTATTTTACCAAGATAAGGAAGTCATGAAGGTGCATTTTCGAGAACAGGTCATTCCTAAGCTGCTTCATTTTGGAAAAGAGAATAAGATTTTCAAATATCCTGTACTTGCATTTGTGACAGGCTATTTTGCATGTCATCATGCAGTACAGTTTATATTTAAGGAAAGATATCGTTATTTTGCGCTTACTTCCGTTATTCTGATTTTCCTGTTCAGCAGCAGTTTTACAGATCCTGTTCAGACAGAAATCTTTACATCAGAAACAGGTTCTGTTGAGGAGAACACAGAGGAAGTGTTGAGACTCGGCAAATTACCGGAAAGCGAACTTCAGGAAGAAGAGCTGTCAAATACATATCCCGTAGCAAATGACCAGGTATTGATTTTTGATGAAAATGAAAAAGAGCAGGAGCCTTCTTTTGACGATGACTGGAAGCTGATACTCGTCAATAAGCAGAATATGGTGCCGTCAGATTATTCATTTGAACTCGGCACGATCAGAGGCAGCATTCAGGCAGATGTGAGAATCCTTGATGAACTGTCGCAAATGATTGATGCAGCAAAGAAAGACGGAGTGACACTGACTGTATGTTCGGGATGCCGCGATTATAACCGTCAGACGGTATTATTTGATAAAAAAATCAGAAACTACATGGGAAGCGGTATGTCCTACTTTGATGCCTATTCCATAGCATCTCAGGCTGTAACGATTCCGGGAAAGAGTGAGCATCAGATCGGGCTTGCACTTGACATCATCAGTAATAACTACTCCTCTTTGAATGAAGGATTTGCTGATACGGAAGCCGGAAAATGGCTTGCAGCAAACTCAGATCAATATGGTTTTATTCTTCGCTATCCGCTTGGGAAAGAAAATATTACGGGAATCGAATATGAACCATGGCATTTCCGGTATGTGGGACAGGAAGCAGCAAAAGTGATTACAGAACAGGGTATCACACTGGAAGAGTATGTAGAGCAGATAGGATTGAGATAGTATGTATCGTTTAATCAAAAAAGAGGGCAGAGCCAAAAGAGGCGAGCTGACTACCGTTCATGGGGTGATACAGACTCCGGTATTTATGAATGTTGGTACGGCGGCAGCAATCAAAGGTGCTGTATCCACAGAAGATCTTCATGAGATTCAAACACAGGTGGAGCTTTCCAATACGTATCATCTTCACGTAAGACCGGGAGATGAGGTCATTAAGAAATTGGGCGGGCTCCATAAATTTATGGTCTGGGACAGACCCATTCTGACCGATTCAGGAGGATTTCAGGTATTTTCACTCAGTTCCCTGCGGAAAATCAAGGAGGAAGGTGTTTATTTCAATTCCCACATTGACGGACGCAAGATATTTATGGGGCCTGAGCAGAGCATACAGATACAGTCCAATCTGGCATCGACAATTGCCATGGCTTTTGATGAGTGTCCAAATGCAAAAGCAGAAAGAGATTATGTACAGAATTCTGTAGACAGAACAACCAGATGGCTTCTCAGATGCATGAATGAGATGGAGCGTCTCAATCTGCAGCCCGATACCATTAATCGTGATCAGATGTTGTTTGGCATCAATCAAGGAGCTGTCTATGCAGATATCAGAATCGAACATGCCAAAAGAATCTCAGAGTTTGATCTGGACGGATATGCTGTCGGAGGTCTGGCAGTCGGCGAGACGCATGCAGAGATGTATTATATATTAGAAGAAACAGTACCGTATCTGCCAGAGGATAAACCAACTTATCTGATGGGAGTCGGAACACCGGCTAATATTCTGGAGGGCGTGGAGCGAGGAGTGGATTTCTTTGATTGTGTCTATCCATCGCGTAACGGCAGGCATGGACATGTCTATACAAACTACGGAAAGCTCAATCTGTTCAATAACAGATATGAACTCGATGACAGCCCCATAGAAGAAGGGTGCGGATGTCCTACATGCCGTAAATATTCAAGGGCATATATCAGACATCTCCTGAAAGCAAAGGAAATGTTGGGAATGAGACTTTGTGTCTTGCATAAT
>CAYRJT010000240.1:0-4261 GCA_964424675.1 uncultured Lachnospiraceae bacterium | reverse complement strand
GCATTCAGATCACCGCCCGCGATGCGTAAAACCATACGAAACGGGCATCCGAGGAACATGAGTGCTCCAATCATAACGAAAAAGCCGATGATAAAACGGGTAAATGGTGAACTGCCGCCCCGTGGCGTGAATTCCTTACGAAACAGTGCAAGGAGACAGCTGCCAAGCAGCAGACCGATGATCTCGGGACGGATATATTGAACGACCTCTGCACGGTGAAGCCCCATTCCACCGGCAGTATCACGGATGAAGCAGGCAAGGCAGAAGCCCATGTTGGCAGGATTGCCAAAATAAACGAGTGCAACGGAAATGATGCCGATGATGGCACCAAAGATAATGATGGTACGTTTTTCTCTCATAAAGTCATTCCTCCGTAGTGTAATGTGATTCTATGATACAATACATTTAAAGGAAAATCCAGTGTGAAGTGGTGGAATCAGATGGACAGAATTTATTTAGATCAGGCGGCAACCTCTTTTCCGAAGGCAGAGGGCGTTGCGGCGGCAATGACAAATTATATAGAACATATCGGGGTGAATATTAACCGTGGAGGCTATGATCAGGCTTATCGGGCAGCAGGTCTCGTTTATGATACGAGAGAGAGCCTGTGCAGCTTATTTGACTTCGACAAGCCTTCTCATGTGATTTTTACGCAAAGTATTACTTATGCGATGAATATGATTCTGAAGGGATTTCTTAAGGAAGGCGATCATGTACTGGTCAGCTCTCTGGAACACAATGCAGTGATGCGTCCGCTGACACAGCTACAGGAGGAGAGGGGAATCAGCTTTACGCGAATTCCCTGTAATGCATACGGGGAAATCGACCTTGATGAAATAGCCCCCCTGATTCGTTCCAATACACGTGCAGTGATCATGACGCACGCATCAAATCTGACCGGTGTGCTGCATCCAATCAGGGAAATTGGAATATTGGCGCATAAAAAGGGATTACGGTTCATTGTAGATACGGCACAGACAGCAGGTGTATTTCCGATTTCCATGAAGGAAATGCAGATAGATGCCCTAGCATTTACCGGACATAAGACACTGCTAGGACCACAGGGAATCGGTGGTTTTCTGATGACCGATGAAATGGCGGCACAGACAAAAGCCTTGATTTCGGGGGGCACAGGAAGCATTTCCGATACAGAGCAGGTTCCGGATTTCCTGCCGGATAAATTTGAAGCAGGAACGCTGAACCTTCCGGGAATCGCAGGACTGCAGGCAGGTCTTGCCTATATTTCAAAGCAGGGTGCAAAACAGATCAGGGAACGAGAGCGGATGTTAACCAATTTGTTTTTGACAGGCATTCTGGATATAGAGAATATCAGAATCGTCGGCAGAAAGCATGTCTACGATCATACAGAAGGATACCAGGAGGAACAGGATTCTGCACCAATCGTATCCGTTCAGTGCAGAAATATCGATGAATCTGAGCTGGCCTATCGTCTGGATACACAGTATGGCATTATGTCAAGAGTCGGGATGCACTGTGCACCCCATGCACATAAGGCACTTGGGACATTTCCAAAGGGAACACTGCGTTTTTCCTTTGGGTTTCAGAATCGCGAAGAGGACATCAGAAGGGCAGTATTTGCCCTCAGAAAGGAGTGTGGCAGTAAATGAGAGAGAAAAATTATATTCTGAGAGGTTCGATCTGCTACAATACAGAACCGGAGCAATTACAGACAATCGAGCAGGGCTATCTGGTATGTGTGGATGGAAAATCATGCGGTGTTTATAAGACTTTGGAGGCATTGCCGGAGAACTATCAGATGCTGCCCATTAAGGATTATGGTGACAAGCTGATCATACCGGGTCTTGTGGATCTGCATCTGCACGCTTCCCAGTATGCATTCCGTGGGCTCGGAATGGATATGGAACTGATTGAATGGCTGAATGTCAATACATTTCCGGAGGAAGCTAAGTATGCCGATACCTCCTATGCGATGCGCGCTTATAGCCAGTTTGTGAAGAATCTGCAGCAGGGTGCGACAACGAGAGCCTGCATCTTCGCAACCATTCACACAGATGCAACAGAGCTTCTGATGGATCTGTTGGAAAAGAGCGGTCTGCAGACAATGGTTGGCAGGGTCAATATGGATCGCAATGCACCGGATAATCTGTGTGAGGAAAATGCAGAGACTTCTGCTACAGATACCATCAAATGGATAGAGGAATGTCAGGAGAAGTATCAGAATACAAAACCAATTATTACACCAAGATTTATCCCTTCCTGTACGGATGAATTAATGATAAAATTAAGTCAGATCCGACGTGATTATAAGCTGCCAGTTCAGTCACATTTATCTGAAAATCCAAGAGAGATTCAGTGGGTGCAGGAGCTGTGTCCGAAGACATCCGGTTATGCGGATGCGTATGATCAGGCAGGTATCTTAGGCGGGCCCGGACATGAAATCATGGCACACTGTGTTTACTTAACAGAGGAAGAAGAGAAGCTGCTGCTTGAAAGAGGTGTCTATATTGCACACTGTCCAGACTCCAATACGAATCTGGCATCCGGAGCAGCACCCATCAGACGTTATCTGGAACATGGTCTGCATGTGGGACTCGGAACAGACATCGCAGGCGGTTATTCTGACAGTATATTCAGTCAGATGGCAGAGGCCATTCGGGTATCGAAGCTGCGCTGGAGACTTTTTGACGATACACTTCGTCCGCTGACACTTGCTGAAGCATTCTATATGGGAACAATGGGCGGCGGCGCTTTCTTTGGCAAGGTCGGAAGCTTTATCAAGGGATATGAATTTGATGCCGTCGTATTAGATGACAGCAAATTAAAGGCACCCTATTCCATGACAGCACTGCAGCGTCTGGAGCGGGCGGTTTATTTGCCGGAGAAATGCGAAGTCACAGCGAAATTTGTGGCAGGAAATAAAGTGATTTGATTAACATAGAGCAGAACAGGAGGTGCCCGGTATGGCAGTTGGGGACAGCATGAAAAGAGTAGATGCATATGAAAAGGTGACAGGAGCGGCAAAATACACCGCCGATCTGGAGCCGAAGAATCTGTTGATTGCCAAGGTGGTCAGAAGCACCATTGCAAATGGTGTTGTCAAGGGCTTTCATCTGGAGAAGGCACTGGCAGTGCCGGGAGTCGTGAAGATTGTAACCTGTTTCGATGTACCGGATATCCAGTATCCGACACCGGGGCATCCGTGGTCTGTAGAGAAGGCACATCAGGACATCTCAGACCGGAAGCTGCTTGCCACCAGAGTGCGTTATTACGGAGATGATATTGCAGCAGTCATTGCGGAGGATGAGGTCGCAGCGACCAGAGCAGCACGTCTGGTTGAGGTGGATTACGAGGAATACGAACCGCTGTTAACAGTTGATGCGGCAATGGCAGAGGGTGCAGTTGCCATTCATGAGGAAAAACCAGATAATGTCGTTGTACACTCTTCGATTAAGCTTGGAGATACGACATATGAGGAAGCCAGCAGTGAGGAAGGACTTTTTCTGCTGGATAAGACCTACCAGACGGCAACGGTACAGCACTGTCACATTGAAGTGCCTGTGTCTTATGCCTATATGGAGAAGGGCAGGATTGTTGTCGTGACCTCAACGCAGATTCCACACATTGTACGCCGTGTCATCGGGCAGGCACTCGGGATTCCGTGGGGACAGGTGCGTGTGATTAAGCCGTATATCGGCGGTGGCTTCGGCAATAAGCAGGATGTACTTTATGAGCCGTTAACGGCATATCTGTGTACGCAGGTGGGCGGCAGAGCTGTGAAGATTGAGCTGACCCGTGAAGAGACTTTGGCCTGTACGCGTGTACGTCATGCAATCCGATTCGAGGTTAAGGCGGCAATGCGTCATGACGGTACACTTGTCGCAAGGAAAAATGCGGCATACTCCAATCAGGGAGCTTATGCGTCACACGGCCATGCCATTGTGGCAAATGCCATAACAGAATTTAAGCAGATTTATCATGACGAGAAGGCGTTAGAAGAAGATGCCTATACAGTCTATACGAACATTGCAACAGGAGGGGCAATGCGCGGCTATGGTATTCCGCAGGGGGCATACGCATCAGAGTGTATGATGGATGACCTGGCAGTCGGAATCGGCATGGATCCGTTAGCAGCGCGTCTGAAGAACTGTATGAGAGCAGGCTATGTAGACCCGCATACACACATTACCTTCTTCTCCTATGGTCTGGAGGCATGTATACAAAAGGGGCGCGAACGATTCGGCTGGGATGAGAAGCGTGCAAAATATCAGGGACAGACAGG
>CAYRJT010000239.1:0-4312 GCA_964424675.1 uncultured Lachnospiraceae bacterium | reverse complement strand
AAATCAATTAACAATTCTCTATTGTCTTGATCTTTCTTCATCTCTCACACATTCTGCGGCCTATCAGGAACAGGAATCCTGATACCGTGTTCTCTCCTAAACAAAAGTAGTTTATAAATCTATTCATTGCACCGTTCATATTGCCTGTGAAATATAATTGTTTCATAGCTTTATTTTAAAGGAAATAATTGAACAATACAACAACAATCTATTCGTCTCTGATCTCATTATTTCTCTTCTTTATCTTATGGAACAATCCTCCCATTCCTAATCCGAATCAACTGGTCGCAGTGAACCATTGAGGTCTTTCTATGGGAAATGCTGATAATCGTCCTGTCTACGCAAGCCTTGTTCAAGATGCCAACTACATGTTCCTCTGTTGCAGAATCCAGATTTGCCGTAATCTCATCCAGCAGCAGCACTGGCGGATTATACACAAGTGCCCTTGCAATGGATAGTAGCTGCTGCTGTCCGAAAGAAAATCTTCCGCCTGCTCCATCCATCCCGTCACCAAGCATCGTATGATACCCTTCTGGAAATGCAATGATGTAATCATGCAGTCCGACGAACCGGCAGACCTCCGTCACACGTTCTTCAGACACATCCTGATTTCCAAGTGTAATCTGATCTCGGATATCTCCCGGAACAAACTGGAATCTCTGTTCCACATAGCCGAAGATATGGCGCTTAACCCTGTCCGGAATTCTCGCCGCATCATAGCCGTTAATCAATACATGACCCTCATCCGGTATCAGAAATCCCATCATCATGTTCATCAGTGTCGTCTTGCCGACACCTGTACGTCCAGCCAGTGTTACACTTGTATGGGGTTTTGCCATAAATGTAATATCATCAATGACCCTGTGCCCCTCCTCATAAGAAAAGAGTACATGGTCAAAGGAAACTGCCACTCCGTCTGTCCCGCAGATTTCCTCTATCGTCAGCTCTTCATCCTTTTCCTCTTCTGTCATACCAAGGAAGCTGTTAATCCGGTCGATACCAGACAAGCCCTGCTGAATATTCTGAAATTCCATACCCAGTGATTCAATCGGCAGCAACAGATCAGAAATCAGCTGTAGCGTTGCCGCTAACATACCGGCACTGATTCCGAGTACACCTATATATTGACTGGACAGCAGCACGACTGCCGTAATGGCGAAAGCCTTAATCATCTGGATAATTGGAGCATAAGCTGAATCATAGAAATTGACCTTCTGTCTGGTTGCATAGTTATCCCTTAACTTCTGTCCGTATTGTTCTTCCATGTATGTTTCCTTGGCAAAAAGCTTAACCATCTGCACATTCTGGATGCTCTCCGTAATATGCCCACCGACCCTGCCAAGCTGCACCAGATTGTTCGTCTGTGCCTTCTTCATATTTCTCTGGAAGGTTCTTGTGACAATATATACAATCGGTATCAGGCACAGTGTCAGAAGCGCCAGTTTCCATGAAAAGATACAGATGGAAATCAGGATACCGATAATCTTCAGACCATCAATGACCATACTAATGACACCATCTGCAAAGAGTGTGTTAATGCTCTCCGTGTCAGTGGTGAATCTGGTCGTAATCTCGCCAACGGAATGATCCGTAAAGAAGCGGATGGAGATTCTCTCAATCTTTGCCATCATCCTGCTTCTGGTTTCACGAATCACCATCTGACCAATTCCGGTCAGAATGAAACCCTTTGCAAAATCCAGTGCGCCAATCAGAATCAACACGACCAGGTAGATTGCCACCAGAATCCCCAATCCGTCAGTTACTTTCTGATTCAGGTTCCGGTCAATGATCATACGCAGCAGCTGTGCCGGTGTCAGACTGATGGCTACTACTGCTATCATCATAACGATTAAAACAGCTAACAGTCCAATATGACGTTTCACTACATCCTTCAGTATTTGTCTCATGCTTCTGCCACACCTCCATTCTGGAGTTCACAGAGCATTCTGTAATCTGTATTTTCCTGCAGCAGTGACTGATGCGTTCCAATCTCAGCCCTGCCCTGATTCAGATAAATCACCCGGTCAAGTCCCGGGAATGCTGCCAATCTGTGTGAAACCAGTACAAACGCACAATCCTGATAGTATGCATGCAGATTCTCAATGATTCTTCTTTCAGTCTCCATATCGACTGCTGAAAAAGGATCATCCAAAATAATGAGTGGTGCTCTGTGCCACAGTGCTCTGGCAAGTGCAATACGGGACTGCTGCCCTCCGCTCAGGCGCACGCCGCCATTGCCGACAACTGTCTCTATCCCGTTCTCCATCGTCTGCAGATCTACATCGAAGCAGACATCCTTCAGAACCTGTGTAATGTCTCCATCATCCCCAAGGGTAATATTCCGGTAAATGGTATCAGAAAATAGCTCCGAATGATGTCCCTCGTAGGAAATCCTCTTACTTCGCTGGTATTCCGTCATAGTGGAAAGCTGTATGCCGTTTAACAAAATGTCTCCATGATAAGCATAGACTCCGGTCAGTACGCGTCCCAGCGTCGTCTTGCCGCACGCTACCGGTCCCGTCACACCGACAATCTCTCCGGTCTGTACAGAAAAAGTAATATCGTGAAGCAGTTCTTCCTCCGCATCTTCATATCCAAAGGAAACGTGACTGCATACAATTTGATACGGTACTTTACCAAGTTCATCCATGTCAGTCAGATTGTCTGTCTCATCCGCTATCCGATAACCTGTGCAATACGGCTTCAGCCGTTTCCATGATACAGTTGCCTTCTGGAAGGAATTAAACAGCTTCGCTGCCTTGCTCGCCTTGGTTCCGAGTGCAGTGAAGATTGCAATATATGCCGTGAAGGTTCCGATGCTCCATACATCGCCGATTACCTTCATCCCTCCTATGTAAAGAATCACTCCGATTCCCAGCATGGAAATGGCATTATAAATCGGCTGCATCGAGGTCTCTATCACATTGGCACGTACGGATGCCTTCTCCAGAGCTTTCAGTTCTTCCTCATATTGTGCCTTACGGTCTGCCATGGTTCCCGTAATCCTGTAAAGCTTGATGTGTTCAATGTTGCTGTAGGTCAGCTCCGCCACGGTGCTGCTCTGCTTACGTGCTTCCTTGTTGAAGCGTACTACGATGACCTTCAGGCGTTCTGCTATGAGCATGGCAGCCGGAATCAAAATGCACGCTGCAATCGTCATCTTCCAGTCATAGAGGAACAGAGAAATCATATATCCGGTCATAAGTACACCGGTATCAAAGACTTCTGTCGTAACCTTACGCATTCCCTCCACACATAAATCCACATCATTGACTGCCTTATTCATCAAATCCCCGGCAGTTTCCTTCACCAGTTCATCATAGGAACGATGCAGAATGCTGTTGTATATAATCCGGCGCATCACGGCGCCTGTCTGATTGGCA
The DNA here is from genome assembly GCA_964424675.1 of uncultured Lachnospiraceae bacterium. Classification (GTDB taxonomy): domain Bacteria; phylum Bacillota; class Clostridia; order Lachnospirales; family Lachnospiraceae; genus JAAYYM01. The sequence goes on along the minus strand of CAYRJT010000239.1, from coordinate 929 downwards.
AATACACGCACCGAAAAACGCTTGATACCACGGAAGGTCTGTATGACCACAACCAATGCCACAAAAAGGAAAGCCTGATGAATCATGGCATTCCACGTCCTGTCATAGATTACAGTGTCCATGAGTTTCCCTTGGAACACCGGAATCAAAGACATGGAGCCATCAAAAATCAGACCTGATATGATGACAATCAGTATGGTTTTCCATTCTTTTTTCCAGTACTCAGCCATCCTGTCCGGATGCTGCACCGGTGTAAGATTTAACTTCGTAAACATACGATTCCTTCTATTCTGCAAGATCCGGAGCTTCCGTCACCTCATCCGGTATATTTGCTAAGATATCCTGCAGGCATCTTGCTTTCTCTAACATCTGCATGGTTGCTGCATGAGACCTCGCATAGATTCCATTCCAAAAGTATTCGTCATACTGTTCTCTGTTTGGGAATGCCAGTATAGGCTCTGCAAGTGAAAACGCTGCGTTAACTCCCTCTTTATTTCCCCGCGCATCCAGCTTGACCCATCTGTTCTCAAGATAGACAGCGTTATAAGCATGTACACAATATCCCATGGAATCATCCTGCACCAGTGTAATATGCTGAAAGCAAAAGCCTGCCGGAATGCCCTGTGAGCGAAGCAGGGCCGCGAGCAGATTGGACTTGGCATGACAGATTCCTGTCCCGTGCTTTAATACGTCAGATGCCTTTGCTGTAATGACCTTCGCATCGCAGTCAAAGGAATGTGGTATTTCATCACGTACAAATTCATAAGCGATTCTCGCCTTCTCTACATCAGATTCTACTCCTGCAAACAGCTCCAATGCTTTCGCTTGAATATTCTGAGCGTTATAATCTACATACTCATCTGCTGGTAAAAATTTCTTTATTTTGTTAAAGATGCTTTTAGGGGTGTAGCAGCATCTACTGAGTTAAA
>CAYRJT010000238.1:0-4348 GCA_964424675.1 uncultured Lachnospiraceae bacterium | reverse complement strand
GCTTCTGCTCATTAGCAGGCATCGGTGTCAAGGAAGGTCTCGCGCAGAAAGCACTGGATTCCGTAAAAGAAAAACTGGATACCAAATATGGTGTTATGATTTTGCAGCCGGCTTATACGGAGTATCACCTCGAGCTTGGTGAAGTCAGCTCCTATCCGCCCGGATATAAAGAAAATGCAGGTATCTTCTGCCACAACAATCCTTGGATCTCCATCGCAGAAACCGTGATCGGTCGTGGCGACAGAGCATTTGAAGTCTATCAGAAGACCTGTCCTGCTTATACAGAGGAAATCAGTGAAATTCACAGAACAGAGCCATATGTATACGCTCAGATGGTAGCCGGAAGAGATGCCAAGTTCCACGGCGAAGCGAAAAACAGCTGGTTAACAGGTACAGCTGCATGGACCTTCGTTAACATCTCACAGTACATCCTCGGTGTATACCCGACACACAAGGGTCTGTCCATTGATCCTTGTACACCAAAGGACTTCGGTGACTTCACTCTGACCAGAAAGTTCAGAGAAGGAACCTACCATATCGAAGTCAAGAACCCCGAAAACGTTGAGAAAGGTGTCAAGAATCTCATCGTAGACGGCAAAGAAGTAGCAGGATGCATCATTCCTTACGAAAAAGGAAAGAAAGAATATAACATCACCGTAGTGATGGGCTAATCAGGGGAGGGTTCCCGCGAAGTGGGATACCCCTGAGATGCTAATCAGGGGAGGAAAAAGCCGCCGGAATGGATGCCGGTGGCTTTTTTTATCCCCGCGCCGTTATCGCACAATTTTACTCTTGCGCAAAAGTATAGAAACAGTTATAATAAATTCATAAGAATTGTGTACACAACAGCGCGATTCTGACTAATCAATAAGGGGGCTTTCCTATGGAAAATCGTGTACAGAAAATCATTTCTAAGAAGTATCCTGATGTAGGACTCAGAGTCATACCCGGACACTTTATGACCTCTCACTCACATATCAATTATTATGTGGATATGACTTTTATGAAGATGAGGCAGAGCGAAGCAAAGGCTGTTGCAAAAGCGATTGCTTCAAAATATAATACAACCACAATCGTTGACACGATTGTCTGTATGGATGGCTGTGAAGTCATAGGCGCTTATCTGGCAGATGAACTTACCAATGCAGGAATTATGTCTATGAATGCACACAAGACGATCTATATTGTATCTCCCGAATATAACTCGACAGGACAGATTATCTTCCGCCAGAATCTTGTACCAATGATTGAGAATAAAAATGTATTACTTCTGCTTGCATCCACTACAACCGGAAAGACACTTTCCAAGTGCCTGGATTGTATTGACTACTATAAGGGACGCATTGCTGCAATTGCTTCCATATTCAGCGCAGTCAATAAGATTTCGGATATTCCGATTGATTCTCTCTTCACGACAGCCGATCTACCCGATTATAAAAACTACCCGCATAAGGATTGTCCGCTATGTAAAGAAGGTAAATCGATTGATGCAATTGTCAACGGTTTTGGATACTCCACTTTGTAGAGGCAGTGCAGTATGTAGGTGTGGAACACGAAAGAGCGGGGAATCATCCTCGCTCTTTCCATACACATTTATATTTATTTTAATGCTCCATATACGATCTGACGCATTCGTCGGCGCAGGCTCTGATCAGCGCCTTCTTTAATCTGCTGAAAATACAGCATAATCAAGTCTTCCTCTGGATCTACCATGAAATAATTTCCCGGCAGTCCGTCCCAGCCGAACTCCAGATAGCTGCCATTCGTTCCGCCTTCTCCCTTATCATCCAGAATGCGCAGCAAATTACTGTAGGTGTAGCCCCGAGCGCTTTCAAACCAGATATCTGCACGCTGTTCCTTCGTCAGTTGATTGGTCGTCATAAAATCTATGGTCTTGCGGCTGATGATTTGTCTATCATGATAATAGCCATCATTTAATAGCATCAATGTAAAATGTGTATAGTCCTCCATGGTAGAGCAAAGTCCTGAACCGCCACCCTCGAACGGAGTTTTTCCTACAGATGTGAAATAATCAAAGCTGGTCATTGTCTCCGCATCGGCTTCCTTCAGCTGTCCTTCTTCGTTTCTCCATGTATACATCGTAGCCAGCCTGTTTACTTTATCGCCCAGATCGGCATAATATCCTGTATCCGTCATTTCCAACGGCTCAAAGATCTCCTTCTTCAGGAACTCTCCATATCTCATGCCGCTGACGACTTCCACTACACCACCCAGCACGTCCGCTGATACACTGTAAAACCAATGCTCTCCCGGCTGAAATGCCAGCGGCGCAGCTGCAATCATCCCGCACCATTCCAATGTGCTGATCTGTTCGCCTGCATCCAGACGTTTCTTGATTTCATCCGATACTTCCTTTAAATATCTTCCAGCCGCATGATTCGGACTGGGATATACCATACCCGAGGTCATATTCAGGCACTGCTGGATCGTCACCTCAGAATTAGCAGGAATCAGTCCTGCATGCGCATCTATCACGTTTTGATGGGCAAATGCCGGAATATACTTTGATACCGGATCAAACAGCTGTAGCAGGCCTCTCTCATATAGAATCATGACCGCAACACTTGTAATCGGCTTTGTCATGGAAAAGATCCGATAGATATCACCCGGCTGATCATTCCCGTAATGTCTGTCAAATACGATGTTATTATGATGAATGACACGTACAGACATCCCTCTAAGCTTGTCCTTGGCGATTTCTGCCTCAATGATTGATGTCAGATACTCCAGTTTTTTTTGATCCACTTTGAACCCTCCCTGCTATGCGCATTCATTTCAGATATTTTGCTTCATTTTACGTTTCTTCAGCTGCTCAATCCGCTTCGTTTTGCATCAGCTTCAGCTGCTTTCGCTCCTTGCCATACAGGATCGCGCCAAAAATTGTAAGCATGACCAGTGCACCGCATGCGTCAATCAAGACATCTACAGGATTGCCATATCTCCCGTCTATATGCGACTGATTCCACTCATCACAGGCTCCGATCAAGATCACAAACAGTTCTGTCGTCAGCATAGCCGGCATCAGTTTCATTTTTCTGCAGTATAGAAATACCACTGTAAACAATGCTAATAATGCATATTCTACCATATGCGCCGTCTTTCGGATGCCTTTTTCCAGATTATCAACAACCTGATCCACCTGAGCATCCGTCATGTCCAGTGACAACGCCCTGTCCACGCAGATGATCATCTTCTCCGTCAGACTTTCACTAACAGCCCCTGATTCATTTCCATCCTCAGAAGAAAAGCTGAAAATGATCAGAACCATGATCAGAACCGGCAACAGCTGCACCATTGCAATCAGAAATACATTTTCTCTGCTGTTTTTTTCCCGTACCCGGTGTGTCAGTGCGCGAAAGCTGTAATAAAACAAGGCAAAAAACATATACCCCAATAAGGCTCCTGCAGTATTGAGTACGATATCATCCAGTTCAAAATATCCCCTTCTCGTTACGAGCTGCACAAGCTCGATCGAGGTGCTCGTAATAAACGCAAGCAGCCCTAGATTCCAGAAGCGGCGGTACACTCTCCACAGAATAGGTACTAAAATCCCATATGGAACAAATAAAAGAATATTTTCAATTCCTGTAATCTTCCAGTTATCCTGATTGCCAAGTGTGCTGAACAGCTGCAGATTGATATGTCCTGATCTGCTCCCCGCCTCCCGTCCTGACAGTGTCAGTGAGATCACATAAGAAAAATAAATTCCAAGCAAAGCAAATACGCAGATATGAAACAGAATCTGCCCGACAGGCTGACTTTGCTTTCCGCGTATTTTTCTTACCATACTTCTGATCAGCGAAACTGCTGAATATATCATAATCGCATAGATGCCAAATCGCAACGCCTGCTCATTATACATGCGAAGCGCATCCCAAATATCCCGCAATGCCCTAACTAACATAATGATTCTCCATAGTATTCATTCTATTACGGTTAGGGTAAAATATCAACTTAAGAAACAATAAAATCTTGTGCAGTTTTCCATATTGAGATGGTCGCTCAAGATATGTTATGATATCCTTCGAGAGATACAATTTATATTATTTCTAATGAGAATCAATAGCAATGCTGGAGGTTTTATTATCAAAACAAAGTGCTGAGGAAAAGAAAAACATAGTATCACAGAAATATGGTCTGATCATCTCAACCGATCTGGAAAGGAGGATCAATACAATGTGTAATTTAAGTGAATTGATACTAGAGGATGCCCTCAAAGAAGGGCTTGAAAAGGGGCTAAAACAAGGAGAAAAAAGAAAAGAACTTGAAATTGTTAATAATTTACTGAAGAATCATCTTTCCTACGACATAATCTCCGATTACACTG
>CAYRJT010000237.1:0-4378 GCA_964424675.1 uncultured Lachnospiraceae bacterium | reverse complement strand
GATACAATCTGTATGCCTGGGGAAAGCTTTCAATATGAAGGGATTCCGACATTTGCACCTGAACATTTTGCACGTGTCAGACAGATTGATACGATGAAGAGAAAGCAGTTTGTTAAGGGAGTCAATCAGATTGCACAGGAAGGTGCAATTCAGATTTTTCAGGAACTGAGCACCGGTATGGAGGAGATCATCGTAGGCGTTGTCGGGGTGCTGCAGTTTGAGGTGCTGAAATACCGTCTGGAGAATGAATATAATGTGGAAATCGCATTGGAGAACCTTCCGTATGCTCATATCAGATGGATCATGAATCGGGATATTGATGTGGATAAAATCACAGGAACTTCTGATATGAAGAGAGTGAAGGACCTGAAGGGCAATCCGTTACTGCTGTTTGTAAATGCCTGGAGTGTCGGAATGACACTGGACAGAAATGAAGGACTGATTTTAGAAGAATTTGGACGAGACTAGGAAGAACGGATGAAAAGAAAAAGATTAAGATCTGTTTTATGCATGGCAGCTGTGTCTATGATGCTCACGGGCTGTTCACATGATTTTTCTGACTGGCTGGCTGAGCAGCTGTATGGAGCACCGGCAGAGGAAACACAACCGGAAATCACTGCAGATGCTGTGACGACTCCGGAACCAATACCGTCAGGTACTGCAGAAATACCGACAGTACAGCCTGAGCTGGAAGAACCGCTGATTACGGTTCTGGAGGAGACAGAGGAGACTGCTCCGGAGGAGTATGAGGAGGTATCAGAGGCGGGGCTGGAAGAGACGGCTCAGTCACAGGCTTCGTCAGATCACTATGCATACAGTATGCTGAATCAGGACGAGCAAAGACTTTATCTGGAGATTTTAACGATTCTGCGCGCAATGGGACAGGATATCACAGTATCCTCAACAGATACAGAACAGATTGACAAGGCATTTAAATGTGTACTGCTGGATCATCCTGAGATTTTTTATGTAAAAGGTTATTCCATGACAAAGCTGACCAGAGGCGGTGTGCTGAGCAAAATTACGTTATCTGGTACCTATTCCATGAGTCAGGGGGAAAAGGAAGAAAAGGAAAAGCTGGCAGCAGCGGCAGCTGCTAATATTTTGAGCCAGATACCGTCGGGAGTTTCCGAATATGACCGTGTCAAATTCATATATGAATATCTGGTATTGCATACAGAATATGATATCAATTCAGAGCAGAATCAGAACATTTTAAGTGTATTGCTGAACGGACGCAGTGTGTGTCAGGGCTATGCAAAGACTGCACAGTACCTGCTGAATCAGTCAGGTATGTTCTGTACGCTTGCAGAGGGTATCGTAAAGGGCAATGAACCGCATGTATGGAATATCGTCAGGGTCGACGGCGAGTATTATAATATGGATGTGACATGGGGCGATGCTTCCTATAATATTACAGGAGTGGATGCGTCATCGGGAAATGCCAATGTTCCGGAAATTAATTATGACTATCTGAATGTACCGGATTCGATGCTTCGGTCTTCTCATTTTGTGAATTCTCCGGTCACACTGCCGGTCTGCAATTCCATGAATGCGAATTACTATGTACGGGAGGGCATCTATTTTACGAAGTTTGATGAAAACAAACTGGCAGGACTGTTTCATGATGCATATGCAAATGGAGAAACGACTGTTCAGCTCAAATGTGCGGATGCAAATGTATACCAGGCGTTTTACCAGTACCTGATCAGGGATGAGAAAATATTTGGGTATCTGAATGGCGGTGGAAGCGTCAGATACGTAGAAATGAGAGAACAGAATTCAATGTTATTTTATTTATAGACTATGCAAAAACCGGTGGGTTTGGTATAATGTGCAAGTATAGGAGGTAGTGAAACATGGCGAAAGAAACAGATAAATCAACAGTGACATTACAGGGAGATGCATTCGGAGAAGTCAGGATTGCAGATGATGTCGTTGCAAATATTGCAGCGCTGGCAGCTGTCGAGGTAGACGGTGTGGCAGCAACAGCCGGCAACATTACAAAGGAACTGATGAACAAGGTCGGAATGAAGACAATCGGCAAGGGGGTCAGAGTAGAAGTGATCGAGTCTGCTGTATCTGTAGACATAGCACTGATCATGGAATACGGATACAATATTCCGACTACCTGCAAGAGCGTTCAGGAAAGAATCAAAGCCGCAATTGAGAATATGACGGGTCTGGAAGTATCAGATGTCAATATCCGCATTGCAGGTATCAATATGGAAAAGCAGGATTGATAATCAGGAGAGAATGATGAGCAGAAGACAAATTCGGGAGCATATATTCAAGATGCTGTTTCGGGTGGAATTTAACAGTCCGGAGGATATGCCGGAACAGGTCAGGTTATATATGGAGGAGATTCCTGATATTTCAGAAAAGGATGCCGGACATATTCAGAAAAAGTATGATGATATTATAGCCAGACTTCCTGAAATCAATCAGATGATAGAAGATAAAGCAGAGAGCTGGAATATCAGCCGTATGGGCAAGGTGGATCTGACAATTATCCGGCTTGCTGTTTATGAAATCAAATATGATGACACCATTCCGGTGAGTGTAGCGATCAATGAAGCAGTGGAGATTGCCAAGCGCTTCGGTCAGGACGAATCCCCTTCCTTCGTCAACGGAGTTTTGGCAAAAATGGCATAATGAATCATGTATATTCTGTAGGTCAGATCAATTCTTATATCAAAAACATGTTTGCACAGGACTTTATGCTGCGGAGCATCTATGTTAAAGGAGAGGCTTCCAATGTAAAGTACCATTCCAGCGGTCATATCTACTTTACCATGAAAGATAAAAACGGAACAATTACATGCGTTATGTTTGCCGGCAACCGTGCCGGCTTGAGATTTCAGCTGAAGGAGGGACAACAGATTGTTGTCAGCGGAAGCATAGAGGTTTATGAACGTGACGGCAAGTACCAACTGTATGCCAGGGAAATCACGCTGGATGGGGTGGGGCAGTTATATGAACGATACGAACAGTTGAAGCGCGAACTGGAAGAGATGGGAATGTTTGCAAAGGAGTATAAACGTAACATTCCGAAGTATGCACAAAGAATCGGTATTGTGACAGCACCGACTGGTGCGGCAGTACAGGATATCATCAATATCTCAAAGAGAAGAAATCCTTATGTACAGCTGATTTTATATCCGGCACTGGTACAGGGTGAAGGAGCGGCAGAAAGTGTTGTGAACGGAATCCATGCACTGGAACAGCAGAAAGTGGATGTGATGATCATAGGCCGTGGCGGCGGTTCTATAGAGGATTTGTGGGCCTTTAATGAGGAAATTGTAGCAAGGGCGATATTTGAGTGCAGCGTTCCGGTAATTTCAGCAGTCGGACATGAGACAGATACTACAATCGCAGATTATGTTGCAGACCTGAGAGCACCGACTCCGTCAGCAGCGGCAGAGCTTGCGGTATTTTCCATGACAGATTATACGCAGAAATGTTTTGATGTTTACAATCTGCTGAATCACAGATTCCGCATGAAGCTTTCATTATACAAATCCAGACTCGAGAAGCTGCAGCTTCGCGTATCCTATTTAAGCCCAAAGAGCAGGATTCAGGAGAAAAGGATGTATGCCGCAGATATGGATGCAAAGCTTCGGGAAGCGATGGAAGCCACGCTGTTAAAGCAGAAGCATCGGCTGGAGCTGTATATCGAGAGAATGAAGGGATTGTCTCCTTTGGATCAATTAAATCAAGGACTGACCTATGTGACCAATGCAGAAGGAAAGTCCGTATCAGATATTGATATGGTGGAAAAGGGCCAGATACTGACACTGCAGATGAAAAACGGCCAGATTTCGGCATTGGTAATGGACAAAGAACGGATCAGAAGGGAGTATTAGCAGAGAGTCATGGAGAAGGAATCAATGAATACAGAACTGCAGAAAGAGGATCTCACACTGGATGAAGCCTTTGGACAGGTGGAAGCGGTACTGGACAGACTGGAGGCAGAGGATACGACGCTTGAAAACTCCTTTCAGATGTATCAGGAGGGTATGCGCCTTCTGAAAATCTGTAATGATAAAATTGACCGTGTGGAGAAACAGGTTCTTGTGATGGATGAAAAGGGTGAATTGAATGAATTTTAAAGAAATAACAGCAGATAAAACGGCACAGATAGAGACCATGCTCAAAATGTATCTTCCTGCTGAGGAGGGATATCAGAAGACGGTTCTTGCGGCTATGAACTATAGTATTCTTGCGGGCGGCAAGAGACTGAGACCTCTGCTGATGCAGGAAACCTACCGTATGCTTGACGGTACGGAACAGACGGTAGAACCGTTTATGGCAGCGCTGGAGATGATTCATACATATTCGCTTGTACATGATGATCTTCCTGCAATGGACAATGATG
>CAYRJT010000236.1:0-4382 GCA_964424675.1 uncultured Lachnospiraceae bacterium | reverse complement strand
GCGTATTCACTGCAGGATATGCATCCACCTCATATTTATCAGTAGGTACTTCAACGCTGCTTTCTGTAGCAGCATCAGCTGCTTCACTATCAGCCTGTGATGTCTTTTTCTTACCATTCAATGCAAACACAATCAATAGGACAACCAATACAACAAACAGACCGCCTACGATAAAATAACGATAATACTTTGCAAAGAACTCTCTTATCCCGTTATTTGCCATGCCCATATTATAATACATCCTTTCATATGACTTGTCCGAAATAACTGCCCTGTTACGAATAACAGGGCTATGCACCCGAGAGGATTCGAACCCCCGACACATGGCACCGGAAACCACTGCTCTATCCCCTGAGCTACGAGTGCTCATGCGAAATCAGTATACCAATTTCGCACATGTTTAATAATACCATAGCAGAGAGAAAAACTCAAATGAAAATATTGTGTTTATTACAAAATTGTTACATACTCATAACTTCCTGCCTGTCCCGCGAATAATAATAAACATGATCCGCCAGTATTTCCTCTGCCTGCACCTGCGACGCATTTACCTCCTGAACCATCTGTGTCAGGCGTTCATATCCGCGTCGCTCGCATGTCGGTATGAGGATCACCTCATGGATACTGCTTGGAATAATAAACAGATCCTGATCGATCCGGTCTGCAAATTCTGCCAGAACATCCTGATACAGCAGGCAGACTGCACCATTGACCTTCTCTCTGTTTGATAACACATACATGGGGATCTCTCCATCCATTCCACTGACCTTATGCAGAATCGACTCTGCAAACTCCGCAATCTCATCCTCATCCGGATCATCTGTTCCGATGTCTGTTGACAACTCCGCACGCAGACGATCTACGAGCATTTCTCTCATGATCTCCTCCATCCCTTTGATCTGATACCCCAGTATTTTCTTCGTATTCCTTTGGGCTGCCAGATACAGATCTTCTGTCGTCACATGCCAAAGCTCCATATGTTTGTTGTGAACCAGAATGGTTGCCGATCCAATCTCATCATGCAGAACAATACAGTAAAATACAATTGCCAGATCCAGATACTGCACATGAGGAATCTCCATCAGCAGTTCCTCATTCTTTTCCAGACTGACCAGCTTATACAGAAGCCGCTCACTGACCTTTTGATAATCGGTAAAAAAATCGATATTGATGCCCGTATCCAGTTTACAGTTCTCATATTGCCTGATGATCTCAACAATGATATCACCCAGTTCCCGTCCTTTATTGTAGGCTGCATAGTATTCCTCCAGATAAATCGTCGGAGAAATGTTTCTATCCTTGGGGATGATTGCAATACCATGCAGTCTGACAGCATTATTCTTGAGTACTGTTTCTTCAGTGACCCTTGCTGTGTCTCCCACATATTCCTCTATACTGTTCTTAATCTGTCTGATAAAATCGCTGTATTCCATACCTGTTACCTTCCCTTTCAATGTGGTTCGGGCAACAGGAGCATTTTTATGACAAAAGCACTTTCCTAATCAAAAAAACAATAGGAAAGGCTCGCTTTCCTATTGTCATCGCAAAGAAAAATAATCGGTATGCATGTCCAGCTTATACTCTGGATAAATACTCACCTGTTCTGGTATCAATTTTAATCACATCATTCTGATCAACAAACAGAGGCACATATACTGTAGCACCTGTCTCAACTACTGCAGGCTTGGTTGCACCCTGTGCTGTATCTCCCTTGAAGCCCGGCTCTGTCTCTGTAATCTCCAGTTCCACGAACAGGGGCGGCTCGATTGCAAATACGTTTCCATTGTGTGAGCACACCTTAACCATTTCGTTTTCCTTGACAAACTTCAGTGCATCGCCTACTGACTCTGCTGATAATGCGATCTGCTCGTATGTCTCCATATTCATGAAGTTATACAAGTCACCGTCTGCATATAAATACTGCATGTCGTTTCTATCGATACGTGCGGCCGGAAACTTCTCCGTCGGTCTGAATGTCTTCTCAACCACGCCGCCACTCTTGATATTTTTTAGCTTTGTTCTGACAAAGGCTGCCCCTTTGCCCGGTTTTACGTGTTGAAATTCAATAATCTGATAGATATTATTATCCATCTCAAGTGTCAAGCCATTTCTAAAATCGCCTGCTGATATCATGTAGATATTCCTCCTTAATACGTTCCGTTAATAATTCCCTACTAGTTTATACTATATGACATCATATTTCAACAACTTTTTTTATTGAAGTCAATCAGCCAGTCAATTGCCTCTATATATCCGTTAAAGCCATGCCCCTTGATTAAAAGATTGCATGCTGCGGCTGTAACGGTTTTGTGTCTCCATTCCTCCGGCCGCTCCGTGATGTCTGAAATGTGTACCTCCACCTTCGGTGTCGGCACAGAATTTAATGCATCCATCAATGCATAGCTGTAGTGTCCGTAAGCTCCCGGATTGATTACGATACCCTTGACTTCCTCTTCATAGTAGCTTTCCTGTATTTTGTCGATGATTGCACCTTCATAATTACTCTGAAATGTCTCTACCAGAATATTTTCCTTGGCGCCCTTTTTGGCAATCAGCTGACACAGAAAGTCATAATCCTCCCTGCCATACACATCTACCTCCCGGATTCCCAAGAAGTTCAAATTAGGTCCATTGATAATCAATATTTTCATACTATTTCTTCCCTTCTGTTATTGTAAACGTATGATTTCCTGCACGATTTCCTCAACTGTCATATGATCTGCTGCTATCGTAATATCTGCCAGTGACTGATAGGTCGGGGCCCGGAGTGCCAGCAGCTTATAGATCATCTCGGTCGCATCATCACCTGATAACAGTGGTCTGCCTGAATCTCCCTTCAGTCTGTTGATCACTGTCTGCTCACTTACTTTCAAGTATACCACTTTTCCGCACTTTTTCAAATATTTATGATTGCTGGTCGTCATCGGCAGTCCTCCGCCGACAGAAAGGACAGTGTGATCCATTGTTCCGGACACCTCTTCCATGATCAGTGTTTCAAGCTGTCTGAAATATCCCTCTCCGTTCTGTGCAAAAATATCAGCAACCGTCATAGACTCTCCAGCCTCGATCAGCTGATCTGTATCAGCAAACGTATATCCGAGCGTCTGTGCCAGCAGCTGTCCCACTGTTGTCTTCCCGGAGCCCATAAATCCAATCAATACGATATTGTTCATCCGATCAGTCCTTTCTCAGTCAGTTCCTCCAGCAGTTCCTTCACCACTTTATCCGATACCGTATGCCCGGTCCACAGCTCATAGGATGCAATTGCCTGACCAATCAGCATCATGCTGCCATTCACGGCCTTTGCCCCTTCCTTCTCTGCCAGCTTCATGAATTTTGTCTGCCTTGGCGTATAGATCAGATCTACGGCATATTTCAACTGCCTGTAAAACTCCCTGGATTCTGTCACTGCCTCATCCGTGTTCGGAAACAGGCCTACAGAAGTACATTGAAATGCGATATATCCATTCCCCTGCAGCTTCTCAAACTCCTCCAGTCCCAGTACCTGTATCACTGGCCCGGCGGCTGTCTCACCGCCAATGCCCTTTTGCACTGCCTCCGCAAGTACCTTTGCTTTTTCTCGATTACGATTGATCAGATACAGCTCACAGGCTCCATCTGATGCGCACATCATAGCTGCTGCTCTTGCAGCGCCTCCTGCGCCCAGGATCACCGCACGTTCACCCGCTACAGAAATTCCCGCTTCCCGCAGTTCACGTCTCAGTCCGGTTACATCTGTGTTGTATCCCTTGAATCCATGCTCTGTCCGTACCAGTGTGTTGACAGCACCGATTTTAGCTGCCTCATCGTCGATATCGGTCAAGGCCTCCATGACTGCGCTTTTATATGGGACCGTTACATTCATGCCTGCGATTCCAAGTGCATAGGCACCTTTCACCGCCACATGGATATCATTTTGAACCTCAAACGGCAGATATGCCAGATTATCTCCCAGCCGCTCTGCCAGAAAATGATGGATGGCCGGTGACATCGTATGTCTCACAGGATTGCCGATGATTCCGAGCACCTGCGTATTTCCGTCTATTTCATGCATGTCTGTACCTTCTTTTTATAAAAATGCAATACGATTTTTTCTAATACTCTCTTAAATACAATCTGTATTTCTTCCTTTGGATGGATTGGTTTTACCAGTATGTTGCGTATTCCGGTATTTTTGGCACCCCAGACATCCGTAAATAGCTGATCTCCAATCAAAATTGTTGTGTCTGCATCACAATGCATTTGTTCCATAGCCTTCAGATAGCCTGCAGCTCCCGGCTTATTGGCTTTATAAATATACTCTGCCTTCACCACATCATTAAACATCTTCACACGTGGCTCCTTATTATTGGATAACAGCAGAATCCTGAAGCCCAGCTCCT
>CAYRJT010000235.1:0-4505 GCA_964424675.1 uncultured Lachnospiraceae bacterium | reverse complement strand
CTGGAATCGTAAGTTATCCAAATTACTTAGTAAGGTGTTCACAAAGGCTAAAAAGGGAACTCTACGAACCATCTTTCCATTGATTTTGGTCTGGATGGTAACCGGGATCTGGCATGGTGCAGAAGCTGTCTATATTGGGTGGGGTTTATACTATTCTGTTATCATGCTCTTTTCTGTATGCACAACAGCCTATATGAAGAAAATACGTCAAAAGCTTCATTGGAACGAGAATTTGCCCGGTATCAGGATCTTTCAGGTCGTTCGAACTTATTTTATAGTCCTGATTGGAGAAGTCCTGTTTCGGGCACATACGCTTTCGGATGCATTCTATATCTACAAAACAATGTTCACGAATACACGCCTGCAGCTGGCAAGCATTACCGCAGCTCTGAAACCATTTGGAAATGGAAATCAGGCAGTTGCGTCCCTGATCATCATTGTACTTTTAATTGGCGGATTATTCTTTGTGGAATTGCGTCAGGAGATGAATGAACAGGCATTTACAAAGCATCGTGCCATATATGCAGGTCTGATGCTTGTTGTGGTAGCCCTGTTCAGCGTCACAGGACAGTCAAGCTTTATGTATCAGCAGTTTTAATCAGTACCAAGAGAATCGGAGTATAAATGAATGAAACGTACAATCGTTACGCTATTGATTGCAATCGGAATGATCGCTGCAATCATTTTTCTGAAAAATACATATTCCTGTGAAATTCCGATTGGAAGCCGCGGAATTAAGGCAGCCATCGATTCCGGCAATCTGGACTTGCTTTTCATTGGCTCATCCTCCTTTCGAAGCAATATTGATATGGAAATGATGGACGAAGCATATCAGGGAAAAGCGTTTATCATTGCATACGGCGGCAATCAGCTTGTGACTTCACAGATTCAGTATGAAGAAATCTGCGATCGGTCTGAAAACCAATATGAACAAATTGTATTTGAACTGGATCCGCTCATGCTGACGGAGGATGTCGATATCACCGATTCTCGTATTATCTGGGATTTATCATGGAGTGGGAAACAAAAGCTGTGGAGAAAATTTCAGGAATCAAACAGTGCAGATCTGTCCACAACCTATGAATATTTTGTCACATCGGGCATGGATGATTTGATTACATATCCTGTTACAAATCCGATTTATAAAGCGCGCTACTATAAGGGAGCAAAAACCGGAGAGACACCTTCCTCAGGGAAGGAATATCTCGAAAGCGAGCAGTTTGATCTGAGTGACAAAAGGATGATTGATTCTCAGGAGAAAGCCCTGAGAGAATTGATTTTACAGTGTCAGGAAAACAATCAGAGCATTCTTTTTTTAGAAACACCACATTACCACCGGTTATTTGATGACCCTGTTTATCAGGAATACAGAAAAGCATTTTGCAAAATTCTGGATGAGCATGAGATATCTTATATTCTTTCAGATATGGTTGAATTTGATCCGCAGAATCCTGACTATTTCGAAGATATGGGTCATATGTCTACAATTGGGCGGGAAGAATATACGAAAAATCTGATCAAGGTACTTGCGATTAAAGAAACACAGAAATGATATTGAGGTGTAAATTACATGCACACTATTTTAGATTATCTGGAACAGACAGAACAACAGGAACCGATGCACATTGCATTTGCGGATCCCACGAAGGAAATCACGTTTCATGATTTGACACTCCGTGCGCAGCAAGCTGCGACGTTGTTTTCAAATGGAACATTTGGCTTTTCACTTGGCGAAGAAGAGCCTGTCTGCTTTTTCATGGAAAAATGCGTAGATGCGGTCGTAGCAATGTTTGGCGCAATTTACTGCGGCGCTTTTTACAGCTTTACGGATATCCGTCAGCCGGCAGAACGTGTCCAAAAAGTATTGTCTGTCTTACATCCGACCGTGATCATTACGGACGAGGCTCATTACCCGGTATTGATGGAACATCTGGCGGAAACTTCTTTTGTATTTCCGGTTCTTTTGATTTCTGATCTTTTGAAGGCGGCCAGTCAAACGCAGATCGATGAGACTGTTTTAAAAAGGAAACGCTCGGGATTTACTGATCAGATGCCCCTCTATGTTAATTTTACAAGTGGTTCTACCGGTACACCAAAGGGTGTTGTCGTAAGCCATCGTTCCGTGATAGATTTCATTACAGTGTTTGTAGATTTGTTCGGCATTAACAAAACCGACATTCTTGCCAATCAGGCTCCCTTCGACTTTGATGTGTCCATCAAAGATATTTTCAGCGGGATATTCACGGGCGCAAGAGTACAGCTGGTTCCGCGTGAATACTTCACCAATCCGACCACTCTGATGGATTATCTGTGTGATCACAATGTAACAACACTTGTGTGGGCAGTATCTGCTATGTGCTTTGTCTCGATTATGAATGGATTTGGATATCGCATACCGGACACCATCAGGCGTGTCTTATTCAGCGGCGAGGTGATGCCGGTTAAGCAGTTGAATAAATGGAGAACGGCTCTGCCGGATGCTACTTATGTGAATGTCTATGGACCTACCGAAATCACCTGTAACTGTACCTATCACATCCTGGATCGTGAATATGAAAAAACAGAGTCGATTCCGATTGGTACTGCTTTTCCGAATGAAAAGGTATTTCTGTTAGATGACGCAGACAGACTTGTTACGCAGCCGGAGCAGGAGGGAGAAATCTGTGTCAGTGGAACATGTCTTGCAATCGGTTATTTCAAGGATCCTGAGAAAACGGCAGCGGTATTTACACAGAACCCATTAAATGACCGTTACGATGAACGAATTTATCGTACAGGTGATATTGGCAAATATGATGCTTCCGGCAATCTGTTCTATATCGGACGCAAGGATTTTCAGATCAAACATATGGGACAGCGCATTGAGCTTGGAGAGATAGAAGTATGTGCCATGTCTTTAGAAGGTGTACAGCGTGCGGTCAGTATCTATGATTTCAAACGTCAGAAAATTATTTTGTTTTATGCCGGAGAACTCGAAAAGGACAGTCTTGCAGGGCAGATTCAAAGCAAGCTTCCTCCTTTTATGTTACCAAATAAGACCATCCAGTTAGAGCAGTTTCCAATGAATAAAAATGGAAAAGTAGACCGGAAAGCGTTAGAGGAGTTTATATAAAGCATGATCAAAAAAGAAACATTCTATCAAATTGCAAAAGAATATGGTACTCCAAGTTTTCTCTTCGACTGCGATGAAGTACTCACACGAGTGGAGCAGATCAAGGGAATTCTGCGTGACGGGCAGAGGAATGAACCAATTCGCCTATGCTATTCCATTAAAGCCAATCCCTTTCTCATACCATACCTGATGCCTGCTGTGGACTTTTTCGAAGTATGCAGTCCCGGGGAATTATCGATCTGTCAGCACAGCCATGTTCCCGGTGAAATGATTATTTACTCAGGCGTGAATAAACAGCAGGAGGATATCACGGAGGCAATTTGTTATGGCGCAGCGATTTTAACTGCTGAATCTATCCGTCAATTTGAGCTGATATCGCAGGCCTGCATTCAGTTAAAGCAGCATGTATCCGTGATTTTACGCCTTTCCTCCAAGAGCCAGTTTGGTATGGATCTGTCTGACATCAGATTTCTTTTGAAGGAACATGCAAAGTGTGATTCCGACATTACCATTCAGGGAATTCATTATTTTGCCGGTACGCAGCGGACGAAATTAAAGCATCAGAAAGAAGAGCTTGAGGAATTGCAGAAGATCATAAGCGATTTACGAAATGAGACCTCTTATGCACTTCCTGTGTTTGAATATGGGCCGGGTCTTCCTTACCCTTACTTTGAGGGTGACAATTTCGAGGACACGCTTGCTCCATTGAAGGAGCTTGCTCCTACATTAAGTGATGTGGCTGCCTTCAGTCAGTTAACGATTGAAATGGGAAGATTTCTTGCAAGCAGCTGCGGCTATTACCTGACAGGTGTTGCCGATCTCAAGAGAAGCTGTGAAAGAAACTGGTGTATTTTGGATGGCGGAATGAACCATGTTAATTATTATGGTCAGATGATGGGGTTAAAAATTCCAATCATACATCATCTCCCGATGAATCAAAGTGACTTTGCAGCTTTGACCCGTGCGGATTCCTGCGAGGTGGAGCATACAGATAAATGGGCTTTGTGCGGTTCGCTTTGTACCACCAATGATGTTCTGGTCCGGGAATACGAGATGCAGGAACTGAAGCTTCATGATCTACTTGTTTTCAGCCATCTGGGTGCCTACTCTGTTACGGAGGGAATCGCTTTGTTTCTATCACGAGATATGCCAAAGGTATTCGCATATCATAACGGAAAAATAACGCTTCTGCGGGATACGCTTGAAACCTGGGAGATGAATACAAATCAAAAAAAGGAGAATTGAGAGAATGGAAGATTTTATTGCGTTACTGGAAGATGTAAGAGATGACATTGATTTTGAAAATGCGACAGATTTGATTGATGGAGAGCTGCTTAGTTCCTTCGATATCATTCAGATCATTGCTATGATGGATGATGAATATGACGTTGCA
>CAYRJT010000234.1:0-4525 GCA_964424675.1 uncultured Lachnospiraceae bacterium | reverse complement strand
TCACTGCATCATTTAATAATATATCGGGTTTTACAGACAGATTCTGAATAGCCTGACGCATCGCCTCATAGGTGGCCTGCAGGATATTGATCTCATCTATTCTGCCAGGCGAAATCATACCGATTCCTGTAGACAATGCACGATCCATAATCACATCATACAGCTCTTCCCTTTTCTTTTCAGATAATTGCTTGGAATCATTGAGATACAGTATGTCGCAGTCTTTTGGAAGGATGACGGCACCTGCTACAACCGGCCCTGCCAATGGTCCTCTGCCCACTTCATCTATACCACAGATATACTCGTATCCCTCAGCATGATATCTGCGCTCAAATTCCTGCAGTCTCCAGGTTCTTTTTTTCTCAGCCTCCAGTTGTTCCAGCTGTTTTTCGGCTTTCAACCGCAGTGATACAACGCCGCTTCGTTCATCGTCCCTGTATCTTTCTATCAATTCAGGCAGCATGGATAACTGTGCTGCCTGAAACTCCTCTTTGATCTGTCCTATTTTCTTTTCTTCCATCTCTTTGCCCCGTCTACTTGTTTCTCACCAGACCGAAGTCATTGAATGGCCATACCTGCAGCCATGCCCGCCCTGTAATATCTTGCTTTCTCACATTGCCTACCTCTGCAAACCGGCTGTCTACACTGTCATTGCGGTTATCACCTATCACAAAGTATTCATCTGTTCCCAGCGTGACCGGCTGGTCAGCCAGTCCTCCTGACTGAATCACCTCAAGTCCATAGGATTCCTGCAGTACTTCGTTATTAATATAGATTTTCCCGTTCATGATCTGAATGGTTTCTCCAGGCAGTCCTATGATTCTCTTGATCAGATATGGATGAGCAGGGTCGTTGTACGGAAAGGAAATAATATCAAACCGCTTCGGCTCCTGAAAGCGATAGGACAGTTTATCCATCATAATGCTGTCACCGTCACTGAATGTAGCCTCCATAGATGATCCATGAACCAGCGTCCGGTTTGTCACATAATTGACTACCAGATACGTGATGCCCAGCACCACCAGTAAAAACAAACCTGTATTGACCAATTTCTTCAGAAACCGCATGCCTGCAGACTCTCTGTTCCTGCGTTTTTTCTTTGCCACAATCATTCATCCCCTTATTACCAAGTCATATTTTCCGGTATTTCCAAAGTAATCTTTCCAAATTTTCCGTTTCTGAAATCATCAATGACCATACCGGCCGCCTTCTCTGTATCCGGCAGATTTCCTTTTAAAAGACAGTGTCTGTGATAAGCAATATCCGTTAATGCATCATGCATTTGTATATATTCCTGTTCCAGTTCATAGCGGCTCGCCACAGTTGATTTTTTATGTTTGAGCAGAAATTGAAGCATCCCTTCTGCCAACTCCTCGCGATTCAGTATTTCATCATTGATAGAGCCGATCATTGCAAGTCTTAGTCCCACATCCTGGTCTTCAAATTTTGGCCATAGAATCCCCGGTGTATCTAATAGTTCAATTCCTCTGTTCAGCCTGATCCATTGCTTTCCTTTTGTGACTCCTGGCTTATTACCGGTCTTTGTACATGCCTTTCCTGCAAACGCATTGATAAAAGTAGATTTTCCTACATTTGGTATTCCAACAACCATTGCACGCACCGGTCGATTCAAAATACCCCTCTTTCTATCTCGTTCCAGTTTTTCCTTGCAGGCTTCCTGAACCTTGCCCTGTATCGCCTTGATACCACTTCCTGTTTTGGAATTGATTTTCAATACAGAATAGCCCTGTGCCTCAAAGTAACTGATCCATGCTTCATTCCATTTATCCTCTGCGAGATCTGATTTATTTAACAGGATCAGTCTTGATTTTCCTTTTCCCAGTTCATCAATATCAGGATTTCTGCTGCTCATTGGAATACGGGCATCCACGAGTTCGATGATCAGATCGATCAGCTTGATATTCTCCTCCATCATTCTCTTTGCCTTCATCATATGACCCGGATACCATTGATAGTTCATTTCCTGCTCCTCCTATTCGACCAGACCCATTCCCATCTTGCCGCTTTCCATGTGATACCATGCCTTACCATCTATCATTTCGCCGGACACATTTCCGATATTGGCCGACCGGCTGTCTTCACTGTTCTCACGGTTATCGCCCAGTACAAAGTACTCATCAACACCAAGAACGATTTCTTCCTCTGCAATTCCTGCTGTTAATGTATCATCTACAACATCCTCTGTATAGGGAGACCCATCAATGTAGACCTTGCCCTGCTTGATCTGAATCGTCTCCCCCGGGAGCCCGATCACCCTTTTGACATAGTAATGTGAATTTTCATTTCCGTTAGGCCGGAACACGATCACATCATTTCTTTCCGGTGTGGCAAACTGATAAATCATTCGATTGATCAAAATCTTCTGACCATTATAAAGAGACGGCTCCATAGACGCACCGACCACGCTGGTTTGGAGACCGATTGATGACACCACCACAAATGCTGCAAAAACAGCGGCAGCAATCCCAAATGTCCACGTTATGATTTCATACAGCAGTGACCTGCTCAGCTTCACCTGTCGTCTGCGGAATGTCAGACCCTTATCGTTCTTCATATACTTCCTCACCCATTCGAGTATAACACAA
Source organism: uncultured Lachnospiraceae bacterium (assembly GCA_964424675.1). Classification (GTDB taxonomy): domain Bacteria; phylum Bacillota; class Clostridia; order Lachnospirales; family Lachnospiraceae; genus JAAYYM01. Next base: position 1,919 of record CAYRJT010000234.1, on the reverse strand, counting down.
TTATATGAACGAAAAAAGAGACAAAATACAATTTGTATTTGTCTCTTGTCCGTTCTTCTTTATACTAACTCTTTTACCTTAGCCTTCTTGCCTACACGGTCTCTCAGATAGAATAATTTTGCTCTTCTTGCTTTACCTCTTCTGATGACTTCAACCTTCTCAACATGAGGGGAATGTAACGGCCATGTCTTCTCAACACCAACTCCGTTGGAGCTCTTTCTGACTGTAAATGTAGCTCTGTTGCTTCCGCCCTGCTTTTTCAGGACTGTTCCCTCAAAGATCTGGATTCTTTCACGGTTTCCCTCTTTGATCTTTGCATATACCTTAACGGTATCGCCTGTATTGAAGTCTGATACATTTTCTTTCAGCTCAGCTGCTTCAATATTCTTAATAATATCGTTCATGTGTGACCTCCTTGATTTTGGATGTTCTTAATACCACAATTGGTTAACAGAGGACCATCTCTTCTTCTCACAACGCATTTAACTTTACCATATATTTTGTAGATTTGCAAGTATTATTTTAGTAAATCCGGTCTTCTTTCGCGTGTCCTGATCAGGGACTGTTCCCTGCGCCATCGATCAATATTGGCATGATGACCTGACAGCAATACCTCCGGTACCTTTTTGCCATGCCATTCCTCCGGTCTGGAATACTGTGGATATTCCAGCAGATCATCCTGAAAGGATTCAAACTCAGCAGACACTTCATTGCTGAGCACTCCAGGAACGAGCCTGGAGATGGCATCAATCATGACCATCGCCGGCAGTTCTCCTCCGGTCAGCACATAATCACCGATCGATACATAGTCTGTAACGATTTCTTCTAATACGCGCTCATCGATTCCCTCATAATGACCGCATAACAGGATCAAGTCCTCTTCTTTAGCATATTCCTCAGCCATTCTCTGTGTAAATGTAGCTCCCTGCGGGGTCAGATATACAACACGTACTTTTTGATTCTGTATCTGTTTTTCTGTTTCCTGTGCTGTTTCTCTTCTTTCCTGAATATGCTTTGTAACGGCTTCGTAGGCGCCATATACGGGTTCTGCCTGCATGAGCATACCTGCTCCCCCACCATATGGATAATCATCTACCTTCAAATGCTTATTGTTGGCATAATCCCGTATGTTGACGGCTTCAACAGTCAGGATGCCCGCCTCGATTGCGCGGCCTGTGATGCTCGTATTTAATCCGTTCATAACCATATCCGGAAATAACGTTAAGATATGAAAATTCATAAAAGTCCTTCCAGGATATGAACACGCATCCTCTTGTGTTCTATATCCACATCCAAAATACACTGTTTGATTGCCGGAAGCAGCAGCTCTCTTCCATCCTTCATCGTAATTGTATATACATCATTGGCACCTGTCTCCATATAATCTGTCATCGTACCGATTTCTTTTTCTTCTTCGTCTATCACATGCATTCCGATCAGATCAGCTACAAAATATTCGTTTTTTTGGAGCTTCACAGCATTCGACCGGGTTACATAGAGGCTTTTGCCCTTATATCTCTCTATATCATTGATATTGTCATAGTTTTTAAACTTTAAAATAGCAAACTGCTTAAAAAACTTGACACCCTCTATTTCCAGTGTCAGAATATCCTTTCCTGTGTCCAGCAGTACTTCCTTTAATCTTTTAAACCGATTGATATCATCTGTTGTAGGGAATACCTTGACTTCTCCCTTGACACCATGTGTCGATGAAATGATTCCGACCTGCAGCCTGTCCTCCATGAGCGTTCCCCCTGTGACTTTCCGTTTCCCCTTATTGATAACGACTCAGAAACAATGGAGTCCCTGAGTCGCTCATAAACCTATTTTGGATGATTCATCTCATATGCTCTCGCATTGATTACTGAACAATGTCCACTACTACTTTCTTGTTTTCCTTAGCGGATGCCGCCTTGACA
>CAYRJT010000233.1:304-4543 GCA_964424675.1 uncultured Lachnospiraceae bacterium | reverse complement strand
AGGGACATGCGATTCAGCACTGGAACCATCCGACGCAGATTCTCTATGCCGGAAGGGACAATCTGACTGACAGAAGTACCGTAGATGCCTTTGTAGAAAAATATCATTGTGGTCTGACGGTTATGGAAGATGGGGAACACTGGTTTCACACACCGGAGCAGTTAGCGGTGTTAGAGAGTTGGAGAAGAGAAAAGATTTTTTAGAGACAATCTAGAACAGAATCAAAGAATCAAATTCTCATCAAGGGGTGTCATTGATTGACACCTCTTTTTTGTTACATTTGCACAAAAAAACATTACGATAGGGACTTAAGCTGTCATTTAAGTAAAAATAATGCTTACATGGGTAAATATAATGTATATACTTACCAATTCATAATTTCTATAATCAAACTACGATTAAGTAAGAGAGCTCTTGCATAACAAATCAACATTTTCTTTAAAGGAGGAAAAAAATGAAAAAAGTAACAGCATTATTAATGTCACTTGCAATGGTAGCATCTCTGGTTGCATGCGGAAGCCCTGCAGCAAGCACCGCACCCGCTGCTGAAGCGCCGGCTGCCGAGGCACCTGCAGCTGATGAAGCAGCACCTGCTGATGAAGCACCTGCAGCAGAAGCAGCATCAGGAGAGAAGACAGATATCACGATGTGGTGTATCGCAGTAGAAAGTGATTCTAACCGTCACGCGTATGAGCAGTCAATCGCTGACTTTGAAGCAGCACATCCTGAGATTAACTTTACTTGGGAAGCAATTCAGAACCAGGATTACAAGACAAAGATCAAAGCAGCTATGGCAGCAAATGAAATGCCTGACATCTTCTATACATGGGGCGGCGGTTTCTTAAAGGAGTATGTTGACGCAGGTCGTGTATATTGCTTAGACGAAGCTTTTGCTGAACACGCAGATCAATTACCGGAAAACATGTTAGTCAATCATAAGTTTGACGGAAAGTTATATGCTTCACCGAACACATTCAATGTAGTAGGCATGTTTACAAATATGGAACTGCTCAAGGAAGCCGGATACGATAAAGTTCCCGCTACATATGATGAGCTGATCGATTGCTGCGATAAGCTTGTTGCAAAGGGAATCATTCCTTTCGGGTGTTCAGGAAAAGAGACGTGGTGTGTAACTGAGTACCTTGAGTCCATCGTAGAGAAGAGTGTTGGAGCTCAGCAGATGAAGGATATGTACAATGGTGAAGCAGCATGGAATAATGAAGACTTCATTAATGCAGTTGGTATCTTCCAGGAAATGATTGATAAAGAGTACTTTGATCCAGAAGGAATCGCACTTTCAGACAATGAGATTAAAGAAAACTACAAGGCTGGTAAGTATGCATTCTATATCAACGGAACATGGAACTGCTCAGACTTCGTAAATGCAGGTATGGGAGACATCGTTCAGGTTGCTGAATTCCCGGTTATCAATGCTGACAAGTCAAAGCTTGGCGAACTCGTAGGCGGACCAAATGATTCACTTGCTGTATCTGCAAGCTCACCGAACGCAGAACTTGCTGCAAAGTGTGCATTTGAGCTTTCACAGGGTATCTGCCACTATGGTTACCTGGATGGCAATGGACTTCCGGCATGGACACCTGACTATGATACAAGTGCTCTGAATCCTTTGACATTAGCAGTTGTTGACATCGTTCAGAATTCTAATGCAACCGTATTATTCGGTGATAATTTCTTAAACGCTGATAATGCAAATATCTATCTTGACTATGTAAGCCAGATCTATGCTTCTGCAATCGATGGTAAAACATTTGCAGATGGATTGGATGCAGATTTGAAACACTAGTGATTTAAGACGCGGTCTCCGGCGATTGTCTGAGATGTATCGTCAGGAGGCCGCTTTTTCAAGCAAGTTGGGAAGGGATTAAAATGACCAAATTATACAGTAATAAGGTAAATATCATGCTTTTCATTTTACCGGCACTATTTCTTTTCTTTTTAATACTTGTTGCACCTATTTTCGTATCGGGTTACTATAGTTTATTTGATTGGAATGGATTTGGGGAAAAGACATGCATTGGATTAGAAAATTTCAGAGAGCTGTTTACAAGTAAATCTATAGGATTCAAAAAGGCTTTGGGAAATTCACTGCTGTTGGCATTCTTTTCAGTATTTGTCCAACTGCCTATATCACTTGGATTTGCACTTCTTCTCGGAAGGGGAAGAAAGGGTGAACGAGCATTTCTTTCGATTTATTTTGCACCGGTTCTGATCTCTACAGTTGTTATTGGTCAGTTATGGTTGAAGATCTACAATCCGTCATATGGTATCTTAAATGTTGTATTGCGTGCAATCGGCCTGGACAGCTGGGCAAAGATCTGGCTTGGTGAGGTAGAAACAGCACTGGGAGCTGCTTTCATACCGACACTGTGGCAGTATGTCGGATATCATATGCTGCTGATGTATGCAGCAATTAAGAGTGTCCCTATAGAATACCGTGAGGCGGCTATGATTGATGGAGCAAATGAAGGACAGGTCAACCGCTATATAGTCATACCGTATATCAAGCCGATCTTAAAGGTCTGCACCATCTTTGCTGTTACAGGCTCATTGAAGTCCTTTGACTTGATCTATGTATTGACAAACGGTGCACCACTGCATTCTACAGAGGTACCGAGTACATTGATGATCAGTATGCTGTTTCTGCGAAACAGATACGGTATGGGTAGTACGATTGCATTATTGCTGATAGTTCTTTGCTTTGCTTTCGCATTGATCATTGAAGCTATATTCAGGGGCAAGGAGGATTGATAATATGAAAACGAAAAAAGGAAAAGAAGCCCTGGTTTATTTGCTGTTTTGTTTCTGGGCGCTGATCAATCTATTCCCCGTGTATTGGATGTTTACATTTTCGTTGAAGAGCAATGAAGAAATCTTTGGAGCAAATGTAGCGGGTTTGCCAAAGGAGTGGCTGTGGTCTAATTATACGGAAGCTATGACGACTGGAAACATGGGCAGATATTTCTTAAACAGTACGATTATCGCTGTTATCACAATTATTATCGTGCTTTTGGTATCCATGATGGCGACTTTCGCGCTAACGAGATTTATATGGAAGGGAAGAAAGAAAATGAACAGCTTTTTTATGCTGGGATTGACAATTCCTATTCATGCAGCAATTGTACCAATTTATATTTTAATATCAAGACTACATTGGATTAATACATATCAGGCATTGATTATTCCGTATGCTGCCTTTTCACTTGCAATGGGTATCCTGATCTGTACAGGGTTTATGACAGAGCTGCCCATTGATCTGGATGAAGCGGCATGTATAGACGGCTGTGGTGTGTGGGGAATTTTCTTCCGTATCATTGTACCGTTGATGAAACCTGCTGTTGCAGCGATTTCAATCTATACATTTCTACAGTGCTGGAACGAGCTGATGTTTGCCACAATCTTTATCAGTGATGGTGTCCATAGGACATTGCCTGTCGGAGTACAGGCGCTTGCCGGACAATATATGAAGAGATGGGGTCCTATAGGGGCCGCTATGGTTATGGCAACATTCCCGATGCTTTTAGCTTATGTGTTCCTTAGCAGGAAGATACAAGACAGCTTTATTGCCGGAGCTGTCAAAGGCTAAGAGACCATGGTATATTGTTACAGATGGGTTTCGGATTCTGTGAACATATTTGTTCTCTCAAACAGAGTCCGGGATTCATCACATTTTATGGCACTTTATTTTATGATTCATTGATAATGCGATACAGGTATGATACGATGACAATAGGTTAAAAAATGTAAATTGGTTTGATACGAATCTATATGATAGAGGTGCCTGGATGAAGCATGGCAGTCGTAGAAAAAAACGCGATGGAAAGATGTCATTACAGAAAAAAACATTATTCATGTTTACGGTTCTGCTTTTATTTTTCTGTATCGTATTTACGATAGCGACTTCTATTATCAGCAGGAGAACAGAAGAAGATTTTATGATCAGAACCTCTGAGATGGCAGTTAATAATGTAGCATCCACGATCAGAGAGAGACTGGTTAACTATAATTATGTATCACGTATGATCATGACGAATGGTGAAGTCGTTGATTATTTGAATGCCTGCAAGGTCAATAAGGAAATGGAGTATGATGCACGGAGCAGCATTACAAACGTGCTGACCTTGTACAGCAATGTTGACTCAGTATTACTCTTTCGAAATAATGGTAAGTGTATCAGCACTACACCGGGAGAAAAGGATGCATATATCAGTGATATTGAGC
>CAYRJT010000233.1:0-294 GCA_964424675.1 uncultured Lachnospiraceae bacterium | reverse complement strand
CGCTCCAGGATACTGACGGCACGTGGTAAAGCTGTACTTTCCATTAAGCGTTATGGTACGAATCCTAAAAATAAAGGTCCCTCCATACTGACACTTTCCCGAGCGGTCTACGATGTGAATTCGCAGAAGCTGATCGGTATTCTGATCATGAATATATCTAATGATGTCTTTGATGATGTACTGGAGATCCAGAGTACGGACGGTATGTGTATCCTGAGCAATGACGGACTGGTTCTGTGCGGGGATATGCAGACCGGAGTACTATATGATAAGGATTACAACAGCAGCAAGATT
>CAYRJT010000232.1:0-4618 GCA_964424675.1 uncultured Lachnospiraceae bacterium | reverse complement strand
TGTTGAGCTTATGCAGGATATTGCAAAGACCAAATGTGCTTTGGATTGTGCTTATTCAAATTTTGATAACGTAGTCGACCCTGATTTAATTGACTGCTATATCTACGAAGTAAATGCCGTCCAAAAGAGGTACAAATTTCTATTGGAAAAGGCCTCACGGCAAAATATACCTATTCCGGTCACTCTAAACCCGGAACCCTCTTGATATACCCTGATCCTGAAGGTTCTCTGTCAGACTGCCTTTCCCATAGGTAAGACCGGCATAAACAGTCTGCGTATTTTCCATAATCGGTCCGGAGGAATCCTGCTCACTGATTTTCAGAAATGCTTCTTTTAGATTTTCAGCAATTTTCTGTATCATTTCCAGTCTTGCGGGATCCTTTCGGATCACAGCCGCTGATGCCTCACGATTGATATATAGGTACAGCTGTCTCAGATTAAGCGATATCTCATAATCAAAATTCAGTGCTTCTATCAGATCAGATACACATCTTTTAATATGATTGCACTGATTCTTAAATGTCTCATAATCATTTTCATGATAAGCACTTCGCGCACTCTCTACATCATCAAGGATCATATCATACAGTATCACGATGATTTGTGTCTTACTGGCCTGGGTGATCCTCAGTGTATATTGCTGTATCTGTTCATTTGTCATACTGTTCTCCTTCTTTCTACTGTAACAGCTGCAGTGCTGACTGTGGTCTCTCGTTTGCCTGTGCCAGCATAGAGGTGCCTGCCTGTGCCAATACCTGCATCTTTGTGTATTCGACCATTTCTGTTGCCATATCTACATCCATCATACGTGAATGTGCAGCTGTCATATTCTCATCCGTAATATTCAGACTGGAGATGGTATGCTCAAAACGGTTTTCATAAGCACCCAGCTTGGAACGTACCTCAGAAATAAAGTCAAGTGCTGTTCCAATCTGATCCATCGCCTCTCTGGCGCCTTCCTCTGTAGAACAATCGATCTCACTGATTCCCATATTTTTAAGAGAGATCTTTGGAATGGTTACTGTGATTTCCTGCCCTTCATTTGCACCGACCTGGAACGTCATGCCACCCATACCGGTGATATCTAATTCCACTTCTGAATTTCCTGCCGGAACCAATGACTCATCAGTTAAATCTATCTTCATTTCAAAGTTGTTCAGATCTGTTACCGTCACTGTTCCATTCTCATACTCAAACTTCGCCGTCGCATTAAATCCGTCTCCGTTAGACGCAGTAATCGTTCCGTCAGCGGCTTTGTTCAGATTAATCTTGTAATCCTGAATCTTTACATCATCTGAATAATATCTCACCTTTGCATAGGCTTTATCTGTATATCCTTTGAGTTCCTGCTCCCCGCCCAGCAGATTTTGTGAGTTATACTCCGTATCCGCTGCAATTCTTTCAATCTCATCACATAACTGCTTTACCTCTGCCTGTACTGCTTTTTTATCAAGTGAGACATTGGTTCCGTTGGCTGCCTGTACTGCCAGCTCATTCATTCTCTGTACCATCGACTGGATTTCTGACAACGCTCCCTCTGCTGTTTCTATCACAGAGATTCCGTTTGACGCATTCTGAGAGGCACGTTCCAGTCCACGGATCTGTGCCTTCATTTTGTTGGAAATCGCAAGTCCTGCCGGATTCTCCTGTGCATGATTGATCTTGTACCCTGATGATAATTTCTCAGAGGATGTTGCCAGTCTGGATTCATTGGTTGTCAGGATATTGCTCGTTACCATTGCCTGAATGTTTTGATTAATTTTCATAAGTAGAACCACCTCTCTGTTTTAATGCAACAATAAATGCTTTTGCTGTTTCGTATAGTTCCTTTGTACTTGTTTCCTCAGATAATTCTGTCTGTTCACTGCCCTCCGGCTCTTGCCGCCGGTTTTGTCCAAATTGATTGATATTCAGTTCCTTACTATCTATAAAGTTCAGATCCTTTACTTCCTGTGACTCTGTCTGCAGCAGATTTCTGAATGATTGTTCCATCTGAGATAATTTACTGAGACCTTCCTTACTGTCTGATCCGATATACCCTTCTATCTTTCCGTTTCCAACTCGGAATTCCGCCGCTACCTGCCCATATTCCTCTGTCTGCATCGTAATGTCAACGCTGCCTTTTTGATCACTGTCTTTGATAATCCTCAGATTGATAGAGGTCATTTCTCCATTCAGTTCTATCGGAACTTCATAATTTCCTTCTCTGGCAAGACTGGATGCTACAGATAGTTGTTTATATAACAGGTTCATTGTCTTAACATCCACCGCATAGATCTGTGTATCCGCACGTTCGGATAGTATCTTTTCTCCCGACTCTGCGAGCTTTTCATATGCTTCTTTTGCACTTGACTCATCTCCCAGGCTTTCCTGCAGCTGTTCTCCTGCCTTCAGAAATGCCTCTTTTAATCCGCTCCCTTTTCCCTCCGCAGTCTCATCAGCCTGCTCTGCCTGCTCGAGAATCTGTCGGAAGGTAGAACCTCTCTGATTCATCAAAGCCGCCTTTGCCAGTATATTGTCGGGAGTGATTTTCTGATCGTACCGCAGCAGTTCATTGAGTACATAATCTTCTACCTGATTTGCCTGTTTGACTTCCTCCAGCTGTTCCTGTGCATATAGCTGCTGCATCCCGGCATCCTCTTGTGCTGACCGTAATTCCTCCGCAAAGACTTCCATTGATGTGTTCATATTGAAAGACATCTTTTGTAGTTTATCGGGTGAGAGCTTATCCAGTATCTCCTGTGCCAGTGTCTCGTAATACCCATCTATCTGTTCCGAAATAGAGTCCTTACTTCCCGTAGCAGATTCCAGTAATCCGAAATCCTGATCAATCGCTATATCCATGCCGTTTGCTTTGCTGCTTCTGGCTGCAGATAACAGATTTCTCAATGTCAGTGGCTGTTCATTCTGCAGTACTGTCCCGATTACTGCACCATCACTTTTTTCAATCTGATGAAACAACCTGTAAACACCGATATACGCTGCTCGTTCCTCTGTTGTTATTTCCTGATTCTTTTCCAGCTTCCACAGATATTCACTATATTTTTCTGTTTTTTCAATTGCTGTCTTTTCACTGATTTCCTCAGTGAGCTGGTATATATCTGTTGATAACGGATTCCTTCCGCTGCGTATCATATCCAGTGTCGCTGCCGGTGTCATCTTCTCCATCAGCCGTTGTACTGCCTGATCTGCTTCCTTCACTATCTGTACGGATTCCCTGTTAATATCCATCTGGTTATATCCAAGTATCCTGACAGCACGCCGATTTGATTCATTTGCTTCCAGATCCATCTCTGACAGCAGACTGTCCACATTCTGAAATGCCTTTGAAATAGAGTCTCCCATATCCTTACGAGGAGCTGTGCCGAGAGCCTCATAGGTCTCTCCCGCTTTATCATATGCTGCTTTTTGAATGACACCTTCACTATATACATGCGAAAGTGTAAATGCAGCTCCCGTAGTACTCATCTTTCCGAGTACTGCTGCCGGTAAAGATGAAATACCGGTTAATACAGATATTGTTCTCTTATAAAGAGAAACCTTTTCTTCTATATTCTCTGAATTATCACCAAACAGTGTATTATAGTAGTCCTGTTCTGCAGTCTTCAGCTTGGACACCAATTCCTCTAACGGTGCTGTATCTATCGAATACCCGCTTTTCAGCAGCTTGATATTGGCTTCTATTGTCATTTGCAGTCGCGTTTCTTCCAGTAATCGCTGCGCTGCAACTGCTTCATAGGAAAATGGTGCTGCATTTTGATCAGATGTTCTGGTGTGTTCCGCTTCAACAGCCTGCTGTGCCTCATATAGATTCTGCAGTGTCAGATCCTTCTCCTGTTCTGTCACATGGTTCACGGCTTCTGCTGTTATCTGACCTGTCTGATCTATGATTCTCTGTGCCTGAACTACAGCACTTTCACTTTCTGTCAGCAGTGCCTGCTTCGCTTCTTTTCCATCGGAAATTGCTGCGATAATACTGTCTATCACTGCCTCTTTGTCCATTGGCAGAGAAAGACTTTTCAGCTCACCCAATTCCTTGATTGTACTCTCAGTCAATGGAATTCCCTGTTCTATCAGCCATCTGCTGTTTGCTTTTGTCTCTTCATTGACTTCAAGTCCGGCATCTTCTATAATTTTATTGATCTGACTGTCAAGCTGCTCCCAGTCAATATTATCTGCCTTTTTTGCATAGTATCCTGTACTGTCGCTAAAATATCCCTTTGACTGACGCGATGTTCCTACATTTGCAGAGCTGTATTCTGCCTTATAGAGATGATCAATTGTCGGCTCCATGTCATTGGATAACATATACTTGATCATACCGTCTGACAGCTCTGTCATTGTACTCACCTGATCAGCTGCCTGCTCGATACCTGTTATATTTTCATCCGTCACGGGAAGATCATTTTCCCGGAGTTTTTGTTCGATCATGGCTGCACTGCTGACACTGCCGGTGATCTCCTCCAGTTGTTCATCGCTGATATCATCTGTATAACCCTCAACTGTAACACCTGATCTAGCCAGTGTCGCCTTGATCTCATCCAGAATCGTCACAGATGTCTCGACCGTCGTACTTCCTGGCGGATATCCTTCTTCCTGCAGTTTCGCAAAATCTTCT
>CAYRJT010000231.1:0-4673 GCA_964424675.1 uncultured Lachnospiraceae bacterium | reverse complement strand
GCTTTTTCAACAGCAGGTGCTATTTCTTCCTTTTTAGAAACCCTGATTGCTTCACACCCGAGTGCCTCTGCAACCTTTACAAAATCCACCTTATCCTGCAGTACCGTATTCGAATATCTTCCGTCATAGAACAATGTCTGCCACTGTCTTACCATTCCCAGCACTTGATTGTTGATAATGACCTCTATGATTGGAATGTTGTATCTGCTTGCGGTAGCAAGTTCATTCATATTCATTCTGAAGCATCCGTCACCTGCAATATTGATAACAGTCTTGTCCGGCTGTCCAACCTTTGCTCCAATGCAGGCACCCAGACCGTATCCCATTGTGCCGAGTCCACCTGAAGTAATAAAGGTACGAGGCTTTGTATACTTATAGAACTGTGCAGCCCAAAGCTGGTTTTGCCCAACCTCTGTTGTAATTTTGTGACCTGATCAATCTGTTCGATCACATATGGACAGGTCAGTTTTTTCTGCTGATATTTTAAAGGATACTTCTCTTTATATTCCTGTATCGTCCTGATCCATTCGCTGTGATTCTGCTGCTTCAGCTTTTGATTCAGATTCATAAGCACTTCTTTTACATCACCGATGATATGTGCCGAAGATTTAATGTTTTTATTGATTTCCGCTGCATCTATATCAATATGAAGGACTTTCGCATGATTTGCAAATTTCTTTGCATTTCCTGTAACACGATCAGAAAATCTCGCACCGATTGCAATCAGTAAATCACATTGACTCACACCAAAGTTTGCTGTTTTCGTTCCGTGCATGCCGATCATACCGGTATAAAGATCATCTGTTCCGTCAAAAGCACCTTTTCCCATCAAAGTATCACAGACAGGTGCGTCAATCCTATGTGCGAACTCAGCAACCTCTTCTGATGCCTCAGAGATCACTGCTCCTCCGCCAACATAAATATACGGCTTCTTACTTTCTTCAATCAGTTGAATGGCTGTCTGAATATCCTCTTCAGAGTACGCAGAGATTCTCTCAATCTTTTCAGGCTTAACCGGTGTGAATTCAGTCTTGTTTGCTGTCACATCCTTTGTAATATCGACAAGTACAGGACCCGGTCTCCCGGTCTGCGCTATTTTAAATGCCTTTCTCAGTGTATCTGCCAGTTCATTGACATCCTTTACGATATATCCATGTTTCGTAATCGGCATTGTAACACCTGCAATATCTACCTCTTGAAAGGTATCCTTCCCAAGAAGCGGTAATACAACATTTGCTGTAATTGCCACCATCGGTACGGAATCCATATAGGCTGTTGCAATACCGGTTACCAGATTGGTGGCTCCGGGGCCGCTTGTCGCCATACACACACCGACCTTGCCTGTTGCTCTGGCATAACCGTCAGCTGCATGCGCAGCACCCTGTTCATGCGATGTTAAATAATGCTTAATCCTATCCTGATACTTATATAATTCATCATAAATGTTTAGAATCGTTCCGCCCGGATATCCGAATACGGTGTCAACTCCCTGCTCTAATAAGCATTCCATTACGATTTGTGATCCTGTTAACTGCATGTTATTCTCCTTTCGGCATCTCCAGTATTGCGCCTCTGTCGGCACTTGTTACCATATGTGCATATCTTTCCAGATAGCCAGATGTCACCTGTGGCTTTCTTGGTGTCCATGCTGCTTTCCTTTTCGCTAATTCTTCATCACTGATGACAAAGTCCAGTTTATTTTCCGGAATATTGATTTGAATGATATCTCCTTCCTGAACCAGAGCGATTGGGCCACCGACAGCTGCCTCAGGACATACATGTCCGATGGATGCCCCACGGCTGGCACCTGAAAATCTGCCGTCTGTTATCAATGCTACGGATGATCCAAGTCCCATACCGGCTATGGCTGAAGTCGGATTCAGCATTTCCCGCATGCCAGGACCGCCCTTCGGACCTTCATATCGGATTACAACAACATCTCCCTTTATGATTTTCCCTGTTTTAATTGCCTTAATGGCATCCTCTTCGCAGTCAAATACCCTTGCCGGACCTTCGTGTACCAGCATTTCCGGTGCAACAGCAGAACGCTTTACAACGCCAGAATCAGGGGCCAGATTTCCTCTGAGAATCGCAATTCCACCTGTTTCACTGTAAGGATGTTCAATCGGTCTGATGACGTCCGGATTTTGATTGAGACAGCCCTCAATATTTTCACCGACTGTCTTTCCGGTTGCTGTAATGATATCTGTATTTAATAATTTCTTTTTATTCAGCTCGTTCATGACTGCGTAAACACCGCCGGCAGCATTCAGCTGTTCAATATAGGTATGTCCGGCAGGTGCCAGATGGCACAGATTTGGTGTTCTGGCGCTGATTTCATTTGCAATGTCTACGTTTAGTTCTACACCGGCTTCATGTGCAATGGCCGGGAGATGAAGCATAGAATTGGTAGAACAGCCAAGTGCCATATCGACTGTCAGGGCATTCATAAATGCTTTCTCATTCATGATATCTCTTGGCTTAATATCTTTTTCTAATAATTCCATGATCTTCATGCCTGCATGCTTTGCAAGTCTGAGTCTTTCCGAATATACAGCCGGTATCGTTCCGTTGCCCTGTAAGCCCATTCCCAGAGCCTCTGTCAGGCAGTTCATACTGTTTGCTGTATACATGCCTGAACAGGAGCCGCATGACGGGCATGCCTTTTCTTCAAATTCTGTTAATTCTTCTGTTGTGATCTTACCGGCAGCGTGTGCGCCTACTGCCTCAAACAAACTGGAAAGGCTTGTCTTCTCTCCCTGTACACAGCCTGCCAGCATTGGCCCGCCTGAAACAAAAATAGTCGGAACATTTAACCGGGCAGCTGCCATCAAAAGACCCGGTACATTTTTATCACAGTTCGGAACCATAACAAGTGCATCAAACTGATGTGCAATTGCCATACATTCCGTGGAATCAGCAATCAGATCTCTTGTCACAAGAGAGTATTTCATGCCGATATGTCCCATTGCGATTCCGTCGCATACTGCAATCGCAGGAAATACGATTGGGGTACCTCCTGCCATAGATACTCCCATCTTGACAGCATTTACAATTTTATCGAGATTCATATGACCAGGTACGATTTCATTATAAGAACTGACAATACCGATCAGAGGCCTCTCCATTTCTTCTTTTGTATATCCAAGTGCATTGAATAAAGATCTGTGTGGTGCCTGTCCGGCTCCCTTTTTGACATTGTCACTTCTCATGATTCCATCCTCCTATATTCTTTCTGTGATTAATGATCCCATTTCCTTCGTACCAACCATTTTGCAGCCCCCGGACATAATGTCACCTGTACGGTAGCCTTCGTCCAGCACATCTTTGACAGCCTTTTCTATCGCATCTGCTTCCTGATCCAAATCAAATGAATAACGGAGCATCATAGCAGCAGAAAGAATGGTTGCAATCGGGTTTGCCAGATTTTTGCCCGCAATATCCGGTGCTGATCCATGACTTGGTTCATACAGACCAAATTTTGTATCATTTAAGCTTGCTGATGCAAGCATTCCGATCGATCCGGTCACCATGCTGGCCTCGTCAGATAATATATCCCCGAACATATTCTCAGTCAGGATCACATCGAACTGTGACGGATCCTTTACAAGCTGCATAGCACAGTTGTCCACCAGCATATTTTCCAGCTGCACTTCCGGATAATCCTTTGCCACGTCTGCAACAACGCTTCTCCACAGCCTTGATGAATCAAGTACATTTGCCTTATCGACACTGGTAATCTTCTTTTTCCTTTTCATTGCGATTTCAAATCCTTTGACAGCGATTCTTCTGATTTCATTTTCATCGTATGTCAATGTATCAATTGCTTTTTTGATTCCGTTTTCCTCTATTGTCCTGCGCTCGCCGAAATACAATCCGCCAGTCAGTTCACGCATGATCATCATGTCAAAGCCTTGTTCTGCAATTTCTTTTTTTAACGGACAGGCATCTGAAAGTACCTCATATAACACTGCAGGTCTTAGATTTGCAAACAGATTCAGTTCTTTTCTAAGACGCAGCAGTCCGGCTTCCGGTCTGAGCTTCGGCTCCAGCTGATACCAGGGTGAAGTCGTCGTATCACCACCAATAGAGCCCATCAGGACAGCATCTGAATGTTTCGCTGTTTCAATCGTTTCATCGGTCAGCGGCATACCATTGACATCAATAGATGCTCCGCCCATCAGGATTTCAGTAAACTGAAAATCATGATGAAATTTCTCTCCTACCTTCTTTAATACCTTTTGAGCCTCTTCTACGATCTCAGGACCGATTCCGTCTCCTTTGATGCTTGCTATCTGAAATTGCATTTTTGCTCCTCTTTTCTTTGATTTATTGCTGTTTAGGAACAATTCTATCGTATTTAAGTATAAATTTCAAGGTATAATATAAGGTGATGAATGGCATAACCCAATGTTATGGTTTTTGCGATTCCTATAACAAAAATCGAGTGGCTGTCCACTCGATCATTGTCAGAACACATTATTCAGCTTCCGGTTTTTCTATCTGGGTAATCGCTGATTTCTGCATCGGGATTCTGCAGTTTTTATTGTTGCCGAACTCAATGATGACTGTGTCATCTGTAATGTCGATCACAATTCCATAGAATCCGCTGCTGGTCAGTACGCTGTCGCCTACTTCCATGCTGGAGAGCAATGCTCCCATTCTCTTCTGTT
>CAYRJT010000230.1:3988-4737 GCA_964424675.1 uncultured Lachnospiraceae bacterium | reverse complement strand
CCTGTTCAAAAGGTTTCTTTCCACTTCATTTTCAATATCTCTGTATATCACATCATCTTCTGTTCCTAAAATATCTGACAGCAGCAGTTCATTACCATCCCAGTCTACATTCAGCGGCTCATCAATGGACACCTCCAGCTTTGTCTTTGAATTGCGTCTCAAATACATCAGTATTTCATTCTCTATACAGCGTGAAGCGTAAGTCGCCAATTTGATTTTCTTATCCCTGTCGAATGTATTAATCGCCTTGATCAGGCCAATGGTTCCTATTGAAATCAGATCTTCTACACCGACTCCTGTATTATCAAACTTCTTTGCTATGTACACGACCAGTCTCAGGTTGTGTTCAATTAATATGGTTTTGGCCTCCTGATCATACTCTGTCCCGAGATCATCTATCACCTCACACTCTTCATCTGCCTCCAGCGGAGCCGGCAGTACCTCCGCCCCGCCTATATAGTGAATCTCACCCGGTTCCCCTCCGAGCAATGTAGATTTTGCAATCATTTTAAACCGGAAGCATCCCGGCATTGCTATTTTAAACAGCATATGTTCTCCTCCTATCAAATCGTTATGTTCGGGTGCAGGATCATCTCATATTTCGCGTTTCTCGAAAGCTTCTGTTCACAGACTCCTATGACCGGATTGCTGATGATCATTGTGTCATCGTTCATCCATACCTGCATCTGATCCGCAGTAAAGCCATGCAGGATGCCGCCCGGATTTCCGACAGAATAGTATGGGATGAC
>CAYRJT010000230.1:0-3978 GCA_964424675.1 uncultured Lachnospiraceae bacterium | reverse complement strand
AGGTCGTTCACAGTAATGCAGCTTTATAGCCTGAGCCTGTTCCAGTATACAGACAGGCTTTCCACTGATAGGCTCTGTCAGCATATTTCCGGTATCGTATAATCCATTTACTTCGGTCTCGTATCCCCGATATGTGAGTTTTACCCGGTACACGCTTCCTTCCCTGCACCAAATACGTTTCCACAGATAATACACCCCCAGACCGGTCAGATACGATACTCCTGTCAGTGTCAGAAATTCGGTCATATCTATGCGTCTTTCCCCCACAAAAAAAGGAGTCTGACAGATCCACTCCATAAAACCGCCCAATACAAATGTGAAACCATACGCCAGAACCAACGCCCTCACAAACATATGCCATTTCCTGATACGGAAAACAAGCCAGATGACCAGCCATCTTCCACACAGATGCGCAATCATCAGTTTGAACAGGTACGGCATCGCCGGCATCATACACACGATGCAGACCATGAGACTGGAAAATATACAGCCGGCTGCGAGCCTGATATGGCTCGTTCGATACTTCAGAATTTTAGACAGCATCGAGAGTACTATGTATTCTGGCAGCAGATTCACAAGAAAGATCATATCAATATATATTTCATACATAGATCCATTTTGTCTGCCTCCTCCCGCTGCGATATCGTTGTCCCGTTCATTTACTATAAATCATTTTCTCTGCGATATTTGTCAAACGATGGTGAGCACACAAAAAAACCGTCTGGGGTTTCCCAGACGGTTTTGATGATTTGATTATTTATTATTTTTCAGAAAATCCGGAATCTTAATTGCCTTGGATTCGATCTTACTCTCAATAGGAGCCTGTGGTCTCTGTACTCCGCCAAACTGATTCATCGGAGTCGGAATCGGCTGCTGAACCTGCTGCTGACGCTGCATAGGCTGTCCCATTCCCATACCGCCCATAGGCTGTGCGCCGCCCTGCATCATTCCCATATTGCCCGGCTGCTGCATCGGAGGCTGCTGTCCCATTCCCATGCCGCCCATAGGCTGATGCATTGGCTGCTGTCCCATAGGCACCTGTCCTGCTCCACCCATTGGTGCTGCATTGTGTGTCGGCGGCTGTGTTCCAAAGCCCGTAGCCATACCGCCCTGACGCTGTGAATATGTATAGCCTGTAGAATATCTGTTCATAGCGGACTGTGCTGCAGATACAGACTGCTGCATATCCAGACCTGTTGCAATTACGGTAATCGTGCAGGCATCTGACATTCTGTCATCATACATGGCACCAAATATAATATTGGCTGTGTCTCCTGACAGATCCTGTACATAGCTGACTGCATCATTGGCATCCATCAATGTAATATCGCCTGATACGTTGATGATCACATGTGAAGCTCCTGATATCGTTGTCTCAAGCAGCGGGCTGGCAACTGCCTGTTTCACTGCCTCAAGCGCCTTATCGTCACCCTTTGCAAAACCGATACCGATATGTGCCACACCCTTATCCTGCATAACCGTCTGTACATCGGCAAAGTCCAGATTGATCAGAGCCGGAACATTAATCAGATCCGTGATCCCCTGTACTGCCTGCTGCAGTACTTCATCTGCCTTCTTTAATGCCTCTGGCATGGTTGTCCTTCTGTCAACAATCTCTAACAGCTTATCATTTGGGATAACAATCAATGTATCTACATTCTCTTTTAACTTCTCAATACCGCTGACAGCGTTGACCATACGTGTCTTTGCCTCAAATTTAAAAGGCTTGGTCACTACGCCTACAGTCAGAATACCCATATCCTTGGCTACCTGTGCTACAACCGGAGCTGCACCTGTACCGGTACCGCCACCCATTCCGCAGGTTACGAATACCATATCCGCTCCCTTGACTGCACTTGTAATCTCTTCAATACTTTCCTCTGCCGCCTTCTCACCGATTTCCGGCTTGGCACCTGCTCCGAGTCCTTTTGTCAGCTTGTCCCCTATCTGTAACAGTCTGGGAGACTTGCATAACTGCAGAGCCTGCTTATCTGTATTGATCCCGATAAACTCAACTCCTGCTATATTTTCATCAATCATTCTATTTACTGCATTATTACCTGCTCCACCGACCCCTATTACTATAATCTTTGCAGCAGACTCAGCCTCGTTCGTTTTTATTTCAAGCAAGGTTACTTCCTCCTTCTTATACCGACGCTTATATTTATTTATACTCCTACCTATAATACATTCATATTTATACTATCATATAATTTTTTAAGTGATTTATCAACCTAAATTTAAATATTTCTTATATTTTTTGTATATTTTGCAACAATTCATCCAGTTTTAATCCTTTTGAAACGTAAACGTCTCATGATCACCGGAGTAATTTTCCATATGAAGTGTTCCACTCAGCCCGTTCAGCTTGGGCAGCAGATACTGAAGCTTGTTGATTTTCTCGTCCAGATTCTCACTTGTTCCAAGATAAATTCTGGCGCTTTTAAAGTATAGCGTAATATTGCCACTTGTGTCAAAGTAAATTCTATCCGTTGTAACTCCATATTTTGTTAACAGCTGCGTGATGTTCAGGATCAGTTTGAAAACAGACTCATCCTCCACCGGCAGCTTTTCATGCAGCACAACATGATCAAATGTCAGTCCTGTTACGAATGGGATTCCTGACATCTGCTCCGTGGAGCTCTCAACAATAATACCATCCTTGTCAAAATACAAATACCTTCCCAGAAATTCCACGTAACCGGCAACTGCTTTTTCATATACATGAATCACCAAAGTATCCGTAGATTTCAGCTCTACCTCCATTTTCTCAATAAACGGTATATCCTCGATAGACTGGTTTCTGTATTTAAAGTAATAGTACAAGGTGCTGTTGCCAAACTTTCCGTCCAGCACCATTGCCTCTATTTCCTCATCCGTATAATGTTCATTTCCATCGACCTGAACAGCCGTCACTGTATAGTTTGCCTTCAAGATGGCGACCAGCAGTCCCACTGCGACGAATACAATAGCCGATATGAGAAATATTTTCTGTATTCTGCTCATGGTTCATCCCTGTCTATAAATACTTGATTGAAGCCGAAAGCTCCTTCAGATCCTTCACGATATCCTCATGACCGCGTTTGATAAAATGCGCATTTTCCACGATGGTCGTCTGCTGTGCCATCAGCCCTGCTATGACAAGTGCCGCACCGCCCCGCAGCTCGCCTGCCTGCAATGTCGTGCCCTGTAGTCTCGGAACACTCTCGATCACAGCTTCTCTGTCCTGTATTGTAATATGAGCGCCCATTTTTTGCAACTCACCAACGATTTTATAACGTTCCTCAAATATCGTTTCCAAAATCCTGCTCGTACCGTCTGCCGTTGTCAGTACTGTCATGAGCTGTGACTGCAGATCAGTAGGAAAGCCCGGATACTCCTTTGTCTCAAGATATTCAACTGCATGAACTGCCTGTTCGGCATCTATCACCAGCCCGACCCTGTCTGCATGTCTGATTCTGCTGACTCTGGCGCCCATACTCTGTATGATTTTAATGAATGCATCCATTTGATGAATCGGCGCATCATACAAAATGGTGCTGCCCCGCGTCGCCACTGTAGCCAGTGAATAGGTCCCTGCCACGATTCTGTCTGCCGGTATCTCATACGTTGTCTGCTGCAGTCTCCTGACACCGTTGATTTCGATTGTCTCCGTACCGGCTCCTGTGATTCTGGCTCCTGCATGATTTAAATAATCGCATAATGCCGCTATTTCCGGTTCTCTGGCAGCTCCGTTGATCCTCGTCCTGCCTCGCGCCGTTACTGCCGCCAGTATGATGTTCTCCGTTGTACCCACGCTGGGCAGTGCAAGATCTAACGTGCCTCCTGTGAGTCCGGATGTCTGTGCACTTAAGGTCTTCTCATGTGTCTCAATATGCACATTCATCGTCTGCAGTGCAGCAATATGCATGTCAATCGGACGCTTTCCGATGGTACACCCTCCTGGATACGGTACCTGTACCCTTCCGTTTCGTCCGA
>CAYRJT010000229.1:3518-4740 GCA_964424675.1 uncultured Lachnospiraceae bacterium | reverse complement strand
AGTGATTGCTACCGGTGTGGGACATATTGCTGAGAGAATCATCGAAAAGGCACAGGAGGCGGATGTTCCGATTCATGAGGATTCCAAACTGGCGAATACATTATCAAAGCTGGAAATCGGAGAAATGATACCGCCTGAATTATATGAAGTGGTAGCCGAGATACTTGTATTTGTTGATAATATGGAGAAAATCAAAAGCAAGGTGAAGCCTTAAACGGATATTGATGAGCAGCCGCCAGCCGAGGAAATCATATATGAATAAAAGGACAATTGGGGCACAGTATGAGGATATGGCTGTGCTCTTTCTGCGAAGTAAAGGTGTCAGAATACTGGAGAGAAACTTTAGAAACAGATTTGGCGAGATCGATATAATTGGCTATGATCAAAATACATACCTGTTTATAGAGGTGAAATATCGAAAAACAAGCAGGGCAGGAGATCCGGCCAGTGCAGTGACTGTATCGAAGCAAACCACCATCTGTAAGGTGGCTGACTACTACAGGGTATGTCATCATTTCTCTGAAGCGACAGCCTGTCGCTTTGATGTGATTGCGATTTTAGGAGAGAAGATCAGCTGGTATCAAAATGCATTTCCTTATCAACATCGATAGAGGCAGCGTGTAAATGGAAAACAGGTTAGTAGTCAACTTCTTCACGTGCATTGTATTGCGCCAGTATGCTATGTATTTTTTCAGTTGTAGTCAGTACATGGCTCATAGAGGCATCATGGTTCATGAAGTCGATGATGGAAGCAAGAAATTTACTCATATTTGCCTCTACGTAATATGGACGATTATTCAGCTCAGGATCGTGGTAATTCAAATTGGTAGTAATGATTCGGTCAAAATAGCATTTTTCATAGGCTTTATCAAAATTCTCCAGTCCGGCTGTGAACAGTCCGAATGTGCAGCAGATAAAGACACGTTTTGCGTTCATGGCTTTCAGCTGTCTGGAGGTGTCAATCATACTGTCACCGGAGGAAATCATATCATCTATGATGATGACATCTTTACCATCGATATCATCTCCGAGAAACTCATGTGCAACAATAGGATTTTTTCCATTTACGACAGTAGAGTAATCGCGGCGTTTATAGAACATACCTGTATTGACTCCGAGAACATTGGCAAAATAAACGGCTCTGTCCAAGGCACCTTCATCCGGACTGATTACGACCAGATGATCCTGATCTATAATCAGATCTTTTTCATAATGAATCAAA
>CAYRJT010000229.1:0-3508 GCA_964424675.1 uncultured Lachnospiraceae bacterium | reverse complement strand
AAGAACGGATAAACTGATAGGGTGGTGTGAAATTATCAAATCCGCATAATGGAACAGAATTTTGCACGCGTGGGTCGTGTGCATCAAATGTAATGATATTATCAACACCCATTTGTGCCAGCTCATCCAGAGCAAGTGCACAGTCCAGCGACTCCCGGGTAAATCTTTTATGCTGTCTGCTTTCATATAAAAAGGGCATAATCACATTGACGCGATGTGCATTTCCCATCGTGGCAGCTATGATTCTCTTTAAATCCTGAAAATGGTTGTCGGGTGACATATGATTGGTAAAACCGTTTACGGAATAGGTCAGACTGTAGTTACAGACATCCACCATGATATAGAGATCTTTACCACGGATAGACTGATTGATGACTCCTTTTCCTTCCCCTGTACCAAAACGATGACAGGTGGTGTCCAGAAGATAATTATCCTCCTGATACCCTTTGAAGGCAGGATCATTCTTGCATTTATTATGAATTTCTTTACGATAGTTGACCAGATGCTCGTTCACCTGTTCTCCAAGCTCACGACAGCTTTCCAAAGCAATGATTTTTAACGGAGCCACTTGCATGGCATCCTCAAGATATTGTGTATTTGGCATATTTGTCTCACTCCCATATAATTTATACCATTAAGACTGATAATCGTCAAGGACTTCGTTCTTGAGTATGAACAGGATAGTATGCTATACTGTATACTGTAGAGAGAATAAAAAATCACAGGTCAGAGGGCACGATGAAGAAGCATGTAATCAAGACAGTTAAAAAAGAAAGTATTGCAGAAGAGCTTGGCATAGAAAGCGGGGATCTGCTGCTTACAATCAATGGACAGGAAATCGAGGATATCTTTGACTTTCAGTATTTAACAGAGGACGAATATATTGAGGTGCTGATCGAGAAACAGGACGGAGAAGAGTGGCTCTTAGAGGTCGATAAGGATGAAGATGAGGATCTTGGGATCCTATTTGAAAACGGACTGATGGATGAGTATCGTTCCTGCCGGAACAAATGCATTTTTTGCTTTATCGACCAGATGCCAAAGGGAATGCGGGATACACTGTACTTTAAGGATGATGATTCCAGATTGTCTTTTTTACAGGGGAATTATGTGACCTTAACCAATATGAGCGATCATGACATTGAACGAATCATTCATTATCATCTGTCACCGATCAATGTCTCTTTTCAGACAACGAATCCGGAGCTTCGCTGTAAGATACTGAATAACAGGTTTGCTGGAGAGGCCTTAAAAAAGGTGGACAGACTCTATGAAGCAGGAATTACCATGAATGGACAGATTGTGCTTTGTAAAGATGTCAATGATGGCAGTGAACTGGAAAGAAGTATTCATGATCTTGCGGCATATATACCGGTCCTGGAAAGTGTATCAGTTGTTCCTGTCGGGCTGTCCAGATACAGAGATGGGTTATATCCACTGACACCATTTACAAAAGAAGACGCGGCAGAAGTTCTTCATATCATTCATCAATGGCAGGAAAAACTATATCAAGAGCATGGGACACACTTTATCCATGCTTCCGATGAACTCTATATACTGGCAGGGCAGGAAATGCCTCCGGAAGATAACTATGACGGATACCTGCAGCTGGAAAACGGTGTCGGGATGGTCAGACTGCTGCTGCAGGAATATACGGATGCAATCAGGGAAGAACGGTCACATCCAAAGAAAATTGCTTCGGGAGAAGTGTCTATGGTGACAGGGGTGCTGATGCAAGGCTATATCAAAACCATGATAGAGCAGCTGCAGCAGCTTTATCCTCAGCTGACCATCAGACTGTATCCGGTTGTCAATTATTTTTTTGGCGAAAATATAACGGTTTCAGGTCTGCTGACCGGTCAGGATATCATTGCGCAGCTGAAAGACAAGCCTCTCGGCGACAGACTGCTGCTGCCATGTAATCTGCTGCGCAGTGGAGAAGAGGTCCTGCTGGATGATGTGACGGTGACGGATATTGAAAAGGCTTTACAAGTCAAAGTGGATATTGTAAAATCAAGCGGATGGGATTTTATCAAGGCAATTACGGGTATTTTAGAAGGATAATACCCGGCAGAACAGGAGAAAAATATGAGTAAGCCGATCGTGGCTATTGTAGGGCGTCCCAATGTAGGGAAATCGACATTGTTTAACGCACTTGCAGGAGAAAAAATCAGTATTGTCAAGGATACACCCGGAATCACCAGAGACCGGATCTATGCAGATATTACATGGCTTGACAGATACTTTACAATGATTGATACAGGCGGTATAGAGCCGGAGTCCAATGATATCATTCTGTCACAGATGCGGGATCAGGCGCAGATCGCCATTGATACAGCTGATGTGATTGTGTTTATGGTAGATGTAAAGCAGGGACTGGTAGATGCGGATTCGAAGGTGGCAGATATGCTGCGCCGCTCCAGAAAACCAATCATACTTGTCGTGAATAAAGTTGACAGCTTCGAGAAGTTTGAAGCAGATATCTACGAATTCTATAATCTGGGCATCGGAGAGCCATTTGCTATTTCCGCTTCTAACAGACTGGGTCTCGGAGAGATGCTGGATGCGATTATTCAGTATTTTCCTGAGGAGACAGAGGAACAGGAAGAAGATGAAAGACCCAAGATTGCAATCGTCGGCAAGCCAAATGTGGGGAAATCTTCTATTATTAATAAGCTGCTGGGTGAGAACCGTGTCATTGTATCAGATGTAGCAGGAACGACACGGGATGCAGTGGATACGAGTGTGATGCATGATGGAAGAGAATATGTCTTTATTGATACTGCCGGACTGCGCCGGAAGAAAAAAGTAAAAGAAGAGCTGGAACACTACATGATCGTCCGGACGGTCAGTGCAGTAGAACGTGCGGATGTAGTGATCATCGTAATCGACGCAGTAGAGGGTGTCACGGAACAGGAAGCAAAAATAGCAGGTATTGCGCATGAGGCAGGAAAAGGTGTCATCATCGCGGTCAATAAATGGGATGCTGTTGAAAAGGATGATAAGACAATTTACCGTTTTACGGAAAAAGTACGGAATGTACTGTCATATATGCCTTATGCAGAAATCATATTTATATCCGCTGTAACGGGACAGAGGATGACAAAGCTGTTTGATCTGATTGATATGGTGATTCAAAATCATGCACTGCGTGTCGGGACAGGCGTGCTGAATGAGATCATGTCTGAGGCAGTTGCATTACAGCAGCCTCCTACGGACAAAGGAAAGCGTCTTAAGCTGTTCTATATTACACAGGTGGCTGTCAAACCACCTACATTTGTGATCTTTGTAAATGATAAAGAACTGATGCATTTTTCATATACAAGATATATTGAGAACAGAATCAGAGAATCATTTGGTTTTAGAGGAACACCGCTTAGGTTTATAATACGGGAGAGGAAGGAGCAATCATAATATGGAGCGTGTGATATGCTTGATTCTGGGCTATCTATTCGGTCTGTTTCAGACAGGTTATTTTATAGGCCGTATGAACGGAATTGATATCAGA
>CAYRJT010000228.1:0-4750 GCA_964424675.1 uncultured Lachnospiraceae bacterium | reverse complement strand
GACTGCATCACCCTCTATCCGAATCGCTGTGTCTTTCCAGTGTCCGTACAGATTCTTTTCATTGATATATTCATCTGCCAGATTAATGCCGCCTGTAAATCCTATTTTTCCATCCACAACAATGATCTTTCTGTGATCCCTGTTGTTCTGGTGCGTGGATAAAAACGGTCTGATCGGTGCATACATCTTTGCCTTCAGCCCCATCCTGCGAAGACGCTTTGGATAACTGTACGGCAGACATGCAACCGTGCAGGTTCCGTCATACATGACACGTACCTCTACACCAGCTTCTGCTTTTTTCTTCAGAATCTCCAGTACCGTATTCCACATAATTCCTTCAGAAATAATAAAAAACTCAATAAAAATAAACTTCTCTGCCTGCTCCAGAGCGTTCTGGATCGCGACAAAAGCCTCTTCTCCGGATGCGTAATACTTTGCTGCAGTATTCTGATAGGTCGGAAATTTTCCTGTATGCTCCAGATAGTATGACAAATCCGAAAAATGCGGTTCATTGGTCTCCAGTTCATTACGGATCTTAGGCTCAGTTTCCAGATATTTTTCTGTATCTGCACAGGTTCGGCGCATTTCCTTCTTTAACCCGATTGCTCCCGGATTGATCTTTACGAATAAATACAGTAAAACCCCAAACAACGGAAAGACACACAAAGGAACCATCCATGCAAGTTTGAACTCCGGACGGCCATTTATATTGATCATATACACAACCAATACAGCACTTAATATATTGAAACCAATGATATAATATTCACGATATGGATTCAGATAATAAAAGACTCCGAAGAGAACCAATATTTGAATGAATAACAAAAGAAAGGTAATCATTGTCCGGCTAAAGAGAATACGGAATAATAATCTTCGGCTTTTATGTCTTACCTTTGCTGATATGTGATCGCTCATTACTTCACCTGCCAGTCTACTCTATAGAGAGATCAGTCCTCTATTTCAAACAGTGGTATGAAACCGACCATCTCCATTGTATTTCTCACTGTCTCACTCAAACATCTCAGGACTATTCCGCTACCAATCTCGTTGCCGATCTTCTTGGCTCGCAGAATCACGCCCAGACCGGAGCTGCTGATATATGGCACATCCTTGAAGTCAAATATGATCTTTTTCGGACTGTCCTTACGGCACGCCTCTACCGCGTCCATGAATGACTGAGCCACCGGTGTATCTATCGCCCCTGATAGTTTGATGATGGTCTCATGATTATGTGTCTCTTTCTCCACTGTCATTTGTTGCAAGCCTCCTTCTTCCCCAAGTAAGCTTAAATTACTAATCCTGTATATTATACATGATTATTCACATCTTGTTAAGAGAATTTTTTTCAAAGTGAGAATCGCAAAAATTGATGTCTCCAAAAGAGAAATCCCACGGATATTTCACCGTGGGATTAAATCTCTTATGAGGGGGGAGATAGTGAGTGCTTATCAACTATCCAAATACATCATAACCAAGAATTGTGTACAATCTGTGTTTAATTTCTAAAAAAAATTTAATCAATTTCTTAAGAAAGCCTGTCTATTTCATGAAGTAAATAATGCTGAATATTGAGCTGTACATTCTCTCTGCCCATGTAGACATTCAAAGTCGGATAATAGGCAACAGCTATGGAGTTGCGGTCACTTTTTTCAAGCTCCTGCATAAACAGGCTGCCATCTCCGAACCAGATTCCGTCTGCTTTGATCCCCGCACTGTTTTCAAGTGACAGCTTTACAACATTTTGATTTTTCCCAACGATACGTGCCGACAATACTCTTACATCTTTTTCTGCAAACAATGGTCTCGGATTGCCTGTCCCATACGGTTCCAGTATCTCCAGTTCTCTGACCAGTTTCTTTGAAGCATAGGTGATTGGCATGGGAATATCTATCTGTACCTTTTCCTGCATATCCTCTTCTGTCAGGGTCGCTTCCTCATTCAGGCGTCTTCGGAAATCCCCGATGGATTCTTCCTTCATGGACAGTCCGGCGGCCATCTTATGCCCGCCGTATTTCGTAAATAAATCCTTGCACTTTGACATTTCTTCATACATATGATAAGACTCTATCGAACGCCCGGAGCCCTTTACTCCGTCTGCTGCACCTGTCAGTATAAAAGCAGGTCTGTAATAGCGTTCTTTGATTCGTCCTGCAATAATGCCGGCCAGACTCTCGTGGCATTCCGGCAGATAGATCACCAGCACCTTATCTGTCTGTACCATCTCCTCTGCCTGACGGATTGCCTCCGTCTGATATCGTTTGGTCAGCTCCTTGCGGCTGTCATTCAGATCCTTCAGTTCATTGGCAATCTGTACTGCCTCTGCCCGATCCTTTGTTGTGAACAGCGACAAAGCACGTTCTGCGGTATCCAGCCTGCCGGTAGCATTGATGCATGGTCCCAGTACAAAGCCAATGTGAAATGGAGACAGTTTATCCCTGTCTGTCTGCGTGGCATTGATCAAAGCCCGCAGCCCGATGTTCTGCGTTGTTTTGATTCGTTCCATCCCGTACTTCACGATCATCCTGTTCTCATCCAGCAGCTCCATCACATCCCCGACTGTTGCAAACGCAGCAAATTCCAGCAGTCCGTCTGATACATCAGCAGAAGGATCCTGTACCTCATACAATGCCTCAATGAGTTTATAGGCAACCACAGCTCCACATATCCCTGCATATGGATATGTGCAGTCTTCCTGATGCGGATCCACCACTGCATCCGCCGGAGGTAATTGATAGACTTTATCCCCTGTCTCTGTCCGTTCATAGGGAACCTCATGGTGATCTGTCACTACCGTCTCCATGCCAAACGACCTTGCCAGCTCCATTTCATGAAAGGCAGCGATCCCGTTATCGCAGGTCACGATCAGCTGTACGCCGTCCTGATGTGCCCGTTCTATGATAGACTGATTGATCCCGTAGCCATCCTTCATACGATCCGGCAGCTTTACGTCCACATCAGCTCCGCACCTTTGCAGACCCGTCAGAAGGATATAAGAAGCACAGATACCATCAATGTCATAATCCCCGACAATCCTGATTCTCTTTCCTGCAGCAATGGCATCCATAATGATCCTGACTGCCCGATCCATGTCCTTCATGGCATGCGGGCTATGCAGATCGGACAAAGTCCCATTCAGGAACAGATTGATCTCCTCTGCTGTGGTCAGATCACGGTTGCGCAGTATTCTGGCTGCAACAGGCGATATATGAAATTGTTCAGCGACTGCATCAAAATCTGCTCTTTTGGTAGTTACGAACCACTTTGCCATTTGATCTCCTATGATATAAAACAGACTCAGGAAAGTATGCCTCTCCTGAGTCTGTCATAAAATACTATCATCCATTATGCTTTCTTTACGATCTTCGTCTTCAGCATATACCAGATTGCACCTGCCAGACATACTGAGGAATATGCGCCACATAAAATACCTACCATCAGCGGTAATGCGAACTCTTTAATTGATGTCACACCCAGAATATACAATACAACAACCATAATTAATGTGGTCAGGGATGTAAAAATACTTCTGGTCAATGTCTGATTGATGCTCTTATTGACAACATCCTCAAGACTGTCTTTATTCTTCATCTCTCTCAGGCTCTCACGTACTCTGTCAAAGATAACAATCGTTGCATTGATGGAATATCCGACGATTGTCAGCATACATGCAATAAATGTACTTCCGACAGATACTCGTACAATCGCATAAAAGGCAAGTACAACAAGCACATCATGACATAGTGCCAATACAGAGCTTGCACCGAATCTCAGATCCTTGAACCGGAACCAGATATACAGCAGCATACAGATCGTTGCAATCAGGACTGCAATAATTGCGCTTCTCTTCATCTCTGTGCTGACCGTGGAACTGATTGTCTCTGCCGTGATCTTACTCTCATCTACGCCAAACTGTTCTGTCATAACCTTGTTGAACTGTTCACGCTCATCAACGGATAACGTTCTGGTCTTAAAGATAACCTCATTTTTACCGGCAACCTTCTGAGTCTGAACATTTCCATCTCCAGTGATTGCCTCGATCTCCGGAACCACATCTGTATCAAGCTGTTCTATCGTCATATCTTCATTAAATGTCACATTGGTCGAAGTACCACCCAGGAACTCCAGACTATAATTCAAAGAACCCGTTCCGTTTGCTTTATGAACTCCCATTGCCACAAAACCGCTGACAATCACAGCCAGTGAAATGAC
The DNA here is from genome assembly GCA_964424675.1 of uncultured Lachnospiraceae bacterium. Classification (GTDB taxonomy): domain Bacteria; phylum Bacillota; class Clostridia; order Lachnospirales; family Lachnospiraceae; genus JAAYYM01. The sequence continues at coordinate 538 of CAYRJT010000228.1, read as the reverse complement.
AATGAAGATCACTCTCTTGGAGAGGAAATTGATCTGTTTCTTTTCTTTTGCTTTTCCGTAGAATTTCTCATCTTTCAGACCAATTGCGTAAAATGCATTCAAAATCAGCCTTGTGATAAACACCGCAGTGATCATGGATAAAATGATACCAAGTGCCAGTGTCTGAGCAAAGCCCTTGATTGCGCCTGTACCCATGATACCTAATACCAGCGCTGCGATCAGAGTCGTTACATTACCGTCTATGATTGCTGACAGTGCCTTTTGGAAACCGATCTTGATTGCAGAGCTGACGGTCTTGCCTTCCGCAATTTCTTCTCTGATTCTGGCAAATATAATCACATTCGCATCTACGGCCATGCCGATGGAAAGAATAATACCGGCAACACCCGGAAGCGTCAGAGTAATGTCAAAGAAGTTCAGACATACCATCATAAATACAATGTACAGACATAATGCAATCGAAGAAGCAAGTCCCGGAATAAAGTAAACAATAATCATAAACAGGATAACAACTGCAAAACCAATGATTCCTGCCTTG
>CAYRJT010000227.1:0-4801 GCA_964424675.1 uncultured Lachnospiraceae bacterium | reverse complement strand
GTATATCTGGTCTTGTAAAAAGATCAAGTACATGTTCCCGAAGGCACATGCAGCAGCCTATGTTATGATGGCATGGCGTATTGCATATTACAAGATTAATTATCCGCTGGCTTATTATTCCGCATTTTTCAGCATTCGAGCAACAGGCTTTAACTATGATATCATGTGTCAGGGCAGGGATCGTCTGGAATACTACATGGATGATTATAAAAAGCGTGAGGATACGCTGACTCCGAAGGAGCAGGGTACGATTAAGGATATGAAGATTGCACAGGAGATGTATGCGCGCGGATATGAGTTTACTCCAATTGACATTTTTACGGTCAGCGCAAGGTATTGTCAGATCGTTGATGGTAAGATCATGCCGCCGCTTACGAGCATTGATGGCATGGGCGAGAATGCGGCAGATGCAGTTGTAGAGGCTGTCAAGGGAGGCCCATTCCTTTCAAAGGAGGACTTTTACCAGAGGAGCAAAGTCAGCATGACGGTCGTAGACTATATGTATGACCTTGGACTTCTCGGAGAAATCCCCGAGAAGAACCAGATTTCATTATTTGATTTTGCATAATTGTTTACAACATAGTGAGCTCCGCCGGCAGTACAGGCGGAGCTCAGGTTTTGCCACTGGCTTTTCGGTCTCAAAGGCTTTTCACCTGATTTTGTTGCATTCGTTTTCGATTGATTCGCGGCTTTGTGATTGCTTTTCGACTCTATAGGTTTTTCACCTGCTTCTTTGCATTTTTATTTTTCACTGAGAGTGGATTTTGGACAAGAGACCTGCTCTATGAACACAAATCATTCCAAAACAGTACATACGAAATGTCATACTATTCTATATTGGACAACAAAACCCCTGTAACCTAGATACAAATTCCAAAGAAACAAAATTTCATCATTTCTTTGGAATCTGAATCAGCACTTTACAGGCTGACTTGTCCAAAATCAAGATCCTCTGTATGTGAATGTCTTTCCTTTGGAATTTTTATTTGATTCAAACACTTCATTTGTCCAAAACATGAGAATTTCCTCATACAATACTAAAAAAATAGAAAGCCTTCAGTTTGAGTGTAAAGAAATGAAAGAATATAGAAGCATAGAAGTATAGAAATTCCGGATGTTGGACAATTTTGTGCAAAAAAAGTCGAGAATTAATTTTGACGTGGAAGTACAATGAGTTCTGCAAAGAGAAAATGAGATTGAAATGAAGCACATGTGAAGTGAAACAAAGAGCTTGCTCAGGTAGGTGCTTCGAGTCGTCACACAGATGAAAGTGAGGAAATGCAGAATGGCCCATCAGGACAGAATTGTGATTCAGGGATTGCGACAGAACAATCTGAAAAATGTTTCTTTGGAAATTCCAAAAGAAAAGATTGTAGTATTTACCGGAGTATCGGGATCCGGCAAGTCAAGTATCGTGTTTGATACGATAGCGGCAGAAAGTCAGCGACAGATGAATGAGACCTATACGGCATTTATCAGGGGCAGACTGCCGAAGTTTCAGAAACCGAAGGTAGACAGGATAGAGAATCTGTCTGCTTCTGTAATCGTAGATCAGAAGAGATTGGGCGGGAACGCCAGATCGACAGTCGGAACGATCAGTGATATGTATTCTGTGCTGAGACTGCTGTATTCACGAATCGGAGCACCGTATGTCGGAACTGCATCCTACTTTTCATTTAATGATCCGAATGGAATGTGTCCGGAGTGCTCTGGTATCGGCAAGGTGATGAAACTGGATATAACACCGGTCATTGATCCGGATAAAAGTTTCAATGAAAACATGCTGGATCTGCCGGCATTTCATGTGGGCAACTGGTACTGGAAGCTGTATACGGAGAGCGGTCTGTTTGATCCGGACAAGAAGTATCGAGACTATTCTGAGCAGGAGCGTAACCTGCTGCTATATGGTGCTTATGAGAAGGATGGAAAGAGAGTACACAAATCAGTTGAGGGTATCTACAACCAGATGAACCGTCTGATTCTGAAACGAGATTTGTCTGAGAGTGGTGATTACTCGATGAAACGTCTGACGAGGCTGGTCAGAGAGAAGAACTGCCCGTGCTGCAACGGAAAACGTCTGAGTGCAGTTGCACTTGGCTGTAAAGTGGCAGGCTACTCGATTGACGAAATGTGTGATATGGAGTTTACGCAGCTGAGGGAGGTATTGCGGACGATCAGTGACCCGCGCGCGGCAACCTTGGTAGACACGCTGGTGACATCTTTGACACGTCTGATTGATATCGGGCTGCCGTATCTGTCTATGAACCGGGAATCAGCATCCCTGTCTGGAGGAGAAGCACAGCGACTGAAGCTGGTGCGTTATATGGGCAGTGCACTGACAGGGATGACATATATATTTGACGAGCCTAGTACGGGGATGCATCCGCGTGATGTGCATCGTATGACGAAGCTGCTGCGCAGTCTGCGGGATAAAGGAAATACAGTGTTGGTTGTGGAACATGACAAGGATGTCATTTCAATCGCAGATGAGGTCGTTGATGTCGGACCGCTTGCTGGAAGAGGAGGTGGACAGATTCTGTATCAAGGTGATTATGAGGGACTGCTGAAGTCAGGAACACTGACAGGAGATGCGATGCTGGAGCAGATACCGGTCAAAATGAATTCAAGGGTGCCTAAGGAATTTCTGCCAATCAGGGATGCAAATCTTCATAATCTGAAAAATGTATCAGTGGATATACCTCTGAATGTACTGACAGTAGTGACTGGTGTTGCAGGTTCCGGTAAGAGCAGCCTGATCAGGGATATATTTGCACAGGAATATGAGGACAGAGTTGTGTTGGTCGATCAATCTGCAGTCACAGCGACTGGCCGGTCGACTCCGGCTACATTTTTAGGATTCTTTGATGAAATCCGAAAATTACTGGCTGCAGAAAATGGTGTGAGTGTATCTTTCTTCTCCGCAAACAGTAAGGGCGCATGTCCAGTCTGCAAGGGAAGAGGTGTTATCGTAACAGAACTGGTATTTATGGATCCGGTGACGACTGTGTGTGAGGCGTGTGACGGAAAGCATTTCAGTGAGCAGGCTTTGTCTTATCAGTATCATGGAAAGAATATTGTAGATATACTGGAGATGACGGCAGAGGAGGCAGAGGAATTCTTTCAGGATTGTCCGAAGATTAGAAAATATCTGCATGCAATGGTGGAAGTAGGGCTGTCATATCTATCTCTGGGTCAGCCGTTATCCACGCTGTCCGGCGGTGAGCGTCAGAGGATCAAGCTGGCGAAGTATCTGGATAAGAAGGGCAACATTTATGTACTGGACGAGCCAACGACCGGTCTGCATGCTTCTGATATTAAAAATATTATGAAACTGCTGGATGGATTTGTTATGAGAGGAAATACCGTTATCATCATTGAACACAACATGGATGTGATGAAGCAGGCTGACTATATCATCGACATCGGTCCCGATGGCGGAACAGCAGGCGGAGAGGTCGTATTCACAGGAACTCCTGCAGAGATGATTGCAGACGCAGAAACGATTACTGCAAGATATTTTAAGAAGACAATTTGATGATGAACAGTAAGACAGCGCATTTTGAAGAAGCAGAAGATGAGCATCAGGATGGTATGCTTTGAAGAAGCGGAAGATGATCATCAGGATAGCGCACTTTGAAGAAGCAGAAGTGGAGCGACAGGATAGCGCACTTCGAAGAAGCCGAAGAGGAACATCGGGATAACATAATTTGAAGAAAAAGAAGATGATCAGTGCAGATTTGGACAATAAGGATGCAGCAAATACAATAGGTCATCCAAACGAATGATATTAACTTAATAGAGTTGCAAGTTTGGACAATAAAGTGTCCGTTTTCATGATAACAGATCCACGATCTACACAAAATGTGTAAAATCGTGGATCTGTTATTGCGTTTATGCACCGTTAGTTGTCCAAAACAAGCTTCCTGTCCTTATATGATACCAAGGATTGGATGCGGTAGTGCGTTTTTAGCTAGTCTGATGTCCAAAACACAAGATCATAGAAAAACAGGAAAATCATTTTGTGCATTATGTCATATTGTGTCGAATAAGACTTGTATGGTAATATAGATTTGTTCATGAGGATCAAGTATCCTCTCAAGGGTTTCAGCGGCATTTCTGCCGGTATTTCAACAATACAATCCAATTACAAAAGATGATCAGGGAAACAGGGAAAATTTGTGCAAGGCAGATTGTTTTTGCACGCCAAATCATTTATAATGGAGGAAAAGAATGAAGAAAAATCAAAGCTATGAGGTACATTTGGGAAATGACAGCAGGAGCAGAATGATCCGGCGTATCATACGCTTTCTGGAACGCTTTCGAGTGAACCGGAAGTTCAAAGACAGACTGTTTGTCATGCTTCTGATGGAAAAGAAGAACATACTGATGCTGTATAACGCATTAAATGGTACGGCATATACGAATGAGGAGAATCTGGAAATCACGACAATTGATGATGCAGTGTATATGGGGATGAAGAATGACTGTTCTTTCATCATTGGCAATCAATTGAATTTATATGAACATCAATCTACATTCTGTGGAAATATGCCGTTTCGTGGATTGATCTATCTGAGTAATATTTACAGAGCCTATATTGCATCTCATGAATATGACATATATGGAGAAAGGCAGATTCAACTGCCGGCACCAAGATTTATCGTGTTTTATAATGGGACGGATAGAAAACAGGATCAGGAGCTACTAAGGCTGTCAGATGCATTTGGAGGAGATGACAGTTGCCTTGAGTTCAAGGCAGTCATGTACAACATCAACTATGGACATAATCAAAAACTGATGG
>CAYRJT010000226.1:0-4818 GCA_964424675.1 uncultured Lachnospiraceae bacterium | reverse complement strand
CAGATGAGGTGAGTGTATGTTGAGACCGGGGACAATAATCAGTGACAGATATGAAATCATCGATATCATCGGCACCGGCGGTATGTCAGATGTATATAAGGCAAAGGATCATAAGCTGAACAGATTCGTAGCCGTAAAGGTGCTGAAAGCAGAGTTCTCAGCCAATAAGAACTTTGTCAGCAAATTCAGGGTGGAGGCACAGTCGGCAGCGGGACTGATGCATCCGAATATCGTAAATGTGTATGACGTTGGAGAAGAGGACGGCATCCACTATTTTGTGATGGAGCTTGTTGAGGGCATCACATTGAAAAATTACATTGAAAAGAAGCTGAGACTGTCAGTCAAGGAAGCCATCAGCATTGCAATACAGGTATCCATGGGCATCGAGGCTGCACACAACAACGGAATCATCCATAGAGACATCAAGCCTCAGAATATTATCATATCCAAGGAAGGCAAGGTCAAGGTAGCAGATTTTGGCATTGCCAGAGCAGCCACCAGCGATACCATCACATCCCATGCGATGGGGTCAGTACACTATACATCACCGGAACAGGCAAGAGGCGGTTACAGTGATGCAAAGAGTGATATTTATTCGCTGGGCATTACGATGTTCGAAATGCTGACCGGGCGGGTTCCGTTTGACGGAGAGACGACGGTATCCATTGCGATTCAGCATATTCAGAATGAAATCCCGTCACCCCGAGATTATGTGGCAGAGATCCCGGTCAGTGTCGAGCAGATCATTTTTAAATGTACCCAGAAGAATCCGGATCGCAGATATGCCAATGTGGCTGAATTGATACAGGATCTGAAGCGTTCGCTGATCAGTCCGGATGAGGATTTCGTTAAGATGATTCCCATGCCAGGCAGTGAAGGCACAAAGGCCATCTCAGATGGCGACAGGATGGCCATCAAGCAGCAGTCTTATGAGAATTACGGCGGTTATGAGCAGCAGCAACAGTCCATGATGATGCAGGAGCCCGCTGCAGGATATGGCAGACAGAGAATCGAACCGGACTACTATGAGGAAGAGCCTGTACAGGAATATATCCCGAGAGAGAGCAGGAGAAGCCGTGCTGAAGAGGAAGAGAGCAGAGGCAGAAAACAGACTCCTTCTAAGAAAAATGCAGCAAATCATAAAAAGAGTGCGCCTCCGAAGAAGACGAATACAAGACGTGACTATTACGAAGAAGATGAGGAAGATGAAGATTACGAGGATGATGTAGATCCGAAGATGGAAAAGGTCATGACGGTTCTTACGATCATTACAGCGATTATCATCGGACTGGTAGCCCTGTTTCTTGTCGGTAAGGTTCTGGGTCTCTTTAATGCCACACCATCCGACCCGGAGACAGCAACAGAAACGGAGGCTGCAGAAGAGGTTACGATGCCAAATGTCATCGGGATCTCCTTAACAGAGGCAAAGAATACATTGAATGGTCTGGGACTGGCTGTTGCAGAGTCATACGAGGCATCTGATAAATATGGTCAGGACATTGTTATGACACAGGATGTAGCAGCGGACAGTAAGGTGGCCAAGAATACAACCATCAATCTGGTCGTCAGCTCCGGTACAAACGGAGTCATGGTTCCGTCGGTTGTCGGCAAGACAGAGGCTGAAGCAAAGGTCGCTCTGGAGGCAGAGGGCTTTATCATGGTCAAGGAAACAGCAGAAAGCGATTCTGTTGCGAAGGGCAGTGTCATCACACAGAATCCGCAGAGCGGGACAAGTGCAGTTGCAGGCAGTACAGTAACGGTGACAGTCTGCTCAGGAGCAGCAGCGTCAGAAATCACAGTGCCGAATCTGCTGGGACTGGATGAGACGGCAGCGAAGGCCGCGCTGACAGCAGCAGGATTGAAATGGACTACAATTGGGGAAGAAAACAGCGATACAGTCACAGCGGGACTTGTAGTCAGCCAGAGCTATACTGCAGGTATGACGGTAACAGAGGGCACGAGTGTAGACTTTGTACTCAGTCTGGGACCGGTAGGCTACAGCTGTAATTATAGTGTCGGTGCACCAGGTGACTATAGTGCCGGATCAGAGGCAATCGTTGTACTGACGAATAATCTTGGAGTCGAGCTTGCACGCTATACGACCAGCAGCTTTCCATTTGCATTGAATCACAGCGGCATCGTAGGCAGCGAGTCAGGAGCCATTACCGTAACTTATCTGAAGACTGACGGACAATGGGCAAATTCGGCACCGGTAGCAGTTACGTTTACAAAGGAATAGTGTATGACCGGAAAAATCACAAAAGGAATCGCCGGGTTTTATTATGTATATGTTCCAGATCGCGGAATGTATGAATGCAAGGCAAAGGGAATCTTCAGACATGACCAGATGAAGCCTTTGGTAGGTGATGTCGCGGAGATAGAAATATTAGATGAGACGCAGATGACAGGAAATATAGTGGGCCTGAAGGAGCGGAAAAACACTTTGCTGCGGCCGACAGTAGCCAATGTGGACTGTGCACTGTTGATTTTTGCAATGGTCAGGCCGGAGCCGAACCTGAATCTGCTGGATCGGCTGATGCTGCGTTACAAAATGCAGGAGCTTCCCGTACTGATCTGTTTGAACAAAATGGATCTTGCCTCCCGTGAGGAGCTGGATGCCATGCGCGAGATTTATGCAGGCTGCGGCTACGAAATCTCATTCACAAGTGCGCATGAGAAGACCGGAATCTCTGAACTGATACAGAAAATTGCTCATAAGACCGTAACAGTATCCGGACCGTCAGGAGTAGGAAAGTCCTCTCTGATCAATCTGATGCAGGGAACCGTCAGGATGCAGACCGGAGCAATCAGCGAAAAGGTTGAACGTGGAAAGCATACCACCAGACATGCAGAGTTGATTCCTGTTAATGAGGATACATTTATCATAGATACACCGGGCTTCAGCAGTCTGGAGGCACCGGAACTACTGAAGGAGGAACTGGCAGGATACTATGCCGAGTTTGCTGCGTATGAACCAGACTGCAGATTTGGCGGATGTGCACATATCAATGAACCGGACTGTGCAGTCAAGCATGCAGTTGAGACTGGCATGATCAGTAGAATCAGATATGAGAACTATATGCAGATCTATGAGGAAATCAAGGAACGAAGGAGATATTAACATGCACTATATATTGTCACCATCCATTCTTGCAGCTGATTTTTCAAAGCTCGGTGAGGAAATTGAAAAGGCAGATATGGCAGGCGCAGAATATATTCATATAGATGTGATGGATGGGATATTTGTGCCCAGTATTTCATTTGGGATGCCGGTCATTCAGTCAATCAGAAAAGTGACTCAGAAATTCTTCGATGTGCATTTGATGATTCAGGAACCGGAACGCTACATCGAGGAATTTATTGCGTGCGGAGCAGATGGCATCACGATTCATCAGGAAGCCTGCAGACCACTGAGAAAGACATTGGAGCTGATCCATGCAAATGGGCTGCGTGCGGGTGTATCAATCAGTCCGAAGACTCCTGCAGATCAGCTGCTGCCAATCATTGACCTGGCAGATATGTTTCTGATTATGACCGTAGAGCCCGGCTTTGGCGGACAGAAATATATGGACTCCTGTACAGGAAAGATTCGCGAACTGCGAGAGATGCTGGACAGCCGGGGACTGCATACAGATATACAGGTAGACGGCGGCATTACCAGAGACAATCTGCACGTTGTACTGGAGGCAGGCGCGAATGTCATCGTAACCGGCTCCTCTGTTTTCAGAGGAGATATTACAGATAATACGGTTTATTTCCAGGAAAGACTGGAAGCATTTGAACAGAGTCAGACAAACAGATAAAAGGGAAGACCGGAATAAAGGGGAATGACAGAATGAAGAATTATATCAAGATAGCCAGACTGGATCACTGGGTCAAGAATGTGTTTATTGTTCCTGGTGTTGTAATAGCCGTATTATTAACAGACTTTACATTTGATTTTTCATATATCTGGAAATTTATCATAGGCTTTTTTGCGACATGCTTTATCGCTTCGGCGAATTATGTCATCAATGAGTGGCTGGATGCAGACTTTGACAAGTACCATCCGACAAAAAAGTATCGGCCGGTGGTTTCTGAAAACATGAAGTTTTCACTGGTTATGGTAGAGTATGCGATTTTTGCACTGGCAGGAATCGGCTGCTCCTTACTGATATCAAAAGCCTTTCTGTATACAGAACTGTGGCTTTTGATTATGGGAATTCTGTATAATGTAAAACCGATTCGTACCAAGGATATTCCGTATCTGGATGTTCTGTCCGAATCCGTCAATAATATGATTCGTCTGCTGTTAGGCTGGTTTATCATCAACAGTGAGCTGCAGCCGCCCAGCTCGATTCTGATCGGCTACTGGATGGGCGGAGCCTTTTTGATGGCCATTAAGCGCTATGCGGAATACCGTATGATTGGAAATCCGGAGCAGGCAGGACTTTATCGGAAATCCTTCAAGTATTACAGTGAGCATCTGTTGCTGGTATCAGCATTTTTTTATGCGATGGCATCCACATTTTTCTGTGGTATCTTTATGATCAAGTACAGAATCGAGTATCTGATCGGCATGCCGTTTATATTCGGACTGTTCTGTGCTTATTTCTATATCAGCTTTAAAGAGGATTCTGCAGTGCAGAAGCCGGAAAAGCTGTATAAGGAGAAGAAGCTGTTAGCCTATATCGCCTTTTTGATTTTGCTGTTTATTGTGCTGACATTCGTAAATATTCCGGCATTGAACTATTGGGTAGATATCAGACTGATCGGAGTGTAACATGAAGCTTTCTAAAAAACAAATATTAAGTAAATACCGTGCCGTCATATTTGATC
>CAYRJT010000225.1:0-4823 GCA_964424675.1 uncultured Lachnospiraceae bacterium | reverse complement strand
CCTTCTGGACATTAAAGTCTTCTCTGGTTCCATCCTTTTTGATCATTTTAACAGGACTCTTCGTATGATACAACTGAGAGTAATCCACCTGTTCCTCTGCAGGACTTTCCACCTTTTCACTCATTTCCTTTCGCTCCCCTTCTCCTGATTTTCTCAATATTTTGTATTGTGTCCTATCAGTTCAATCAACATCTTGTATGCTTATTAAAATATATCAATTCAAGCATCCTTTGTCAACATACAAAGTAACCAAAACGAGAGGAAAACCAATCATTTATTTTCTACAGTCATCACTTTATGTTATACTGTCAGTACAGTGAAAAAAGTCTACAGGAGAATCTATATGGCACTGAAGCCCGGCGTTTATACTGCATATAAGAAAAACGGAATGAAATACTATAGAGCCTCTGTCACATATCAGAACAAGCACATCAGTCTTGGCTCTTATACGACTGAAGCGCAGGCACATCATGCCTATCTGCAGGCACTGAAGCTGGTTGCTTCACACAGGATGCCGGAGGACTACCGCAGTCCTTGTGCCCTTCCGTTTGATAAATGGATCATTTTGATCAATTTCAGGGACAACGGAGTTTATATCAGAAATCCGATCTATCTGCGGCGTCGCTATTTTGAATACTATCTGAGCAAAGATCTGATTCTGAAATTTGATATAGATGACCTGTTTTATTATTCTGAGCACAGGATTTCCATGCGTGGAGGTCATCTGTTTGTCGCAGATTACGGTATGCAGGTCAGTATCGCAGGACGGTACAACATCCGTCCATATGCTGTTCAGGACAGAGATTATCGATTCATCAATCAGGACTCCTCAGATTATCGGTATGAAAATATCGAAATCATCAATCCCTATTATGGTGTCACAAAAGTCACAAGAGGACAGCAGCACAAATATAAGGCGGTCATTCATGTCAAAAGTAACTATGTAATTGGGAGATTTGATACCGAGGCAGAAGCCGCAATTGCATACAACAAAGCCGTTGACTGTCTTCAGAAGCAGGGAATTATCAGAAATTATGAAACGAATTATATTGATTCTGTTTCTCCTTCGGTTTATGCAGAGCTCTATTCCGGTATCGTACTGCCAAAAACCATTACTTCTTTTTTCTCTGCCAAAGGCACAAAATAGACTTCTGCGCGCATCTAAAAAGACAGCTCGATGAATGAGCTGTCTTTTTGATTCTTTTCATCTGTTACATAAAAAATACGTGATCTCCATGCTGAAACAGAAACTGCAGACCGCCCCAATGTGTCTCTGAGCCTGCTTTAAAATACAGTGCTCCGCCCGACAGATCTTCGCCTGCGATTGCACGGTTTACAGCTGCCATTGTATCAACAGAAATTTCAGCTGCATGGTAACTGCCGTTTTTTGTAGGTGAGAACTGTGTGATGCCTCCATTATCCTGCAATATAACCTCTTGAACAGTGTCCGGAAAGTTTTCATTCTTCACACGGTTCAATACAACGTTTGCAATCAGCTGTTTGCCCTCTGCATCCTGATTGCCTGCTTCTGCCTGAACGATCCTGCATAATGCCTTGTACTCTTCAACCGGAAGGATTGGTTCCGGAATATCTGCTTTTATTGTCTCTTTCTCTACTTTCGTCTGTATTTGTCTTGTGCTCTCGGATTGTGAGGGTAATCCATCATCCGTTTCTGTCTGAATTATTTTGTTGACTGAGACTGATTCCAATATCTCTCCAGCCATATAGATACTGTTATTGACAATCTCGGATGTCCGTTCAATTGTGTTGATTGATTCATCATGTAAAAAACCCATACAGATGATCGCTGCTGCTGCAGCTACAATCCCACAATACACATATGTGAATGTAGAAATACGTTTCATAATCTTAGTTTCCTTCCATTAATATCATTATACTTTCCACCCACTGGATATTATAGCATAGTTTACCATAAAGTGTTACATAATTGTTACGATATATTACTTTTTCGTTTCTTTGAACATTTTTTGTTCAATATTTTGTATGATTTTCGTTCATTTTGCCCTAAATGTAGAAAAGAGAACCCAACAATACCCAATTGTATTGTCAGATTCTCTCATCAAATGATGTCGATTTATGTAAACTTATTTTTCTTCATAATTAATGAAACTGATATTCAAATCCGTTTCTCCGTTGATTCCGTCTATAACACCCACCTGTGAATATTGCCACATATCAAATTCATACGGATAATCCGGTTTTTCTCCGCTTTGATTCAGCCAGATATCGTAATCCTGCAGCTTTGTCATATCCAGCCTGGTCAACAGACACTTTTTATCAGCATAGATCATCGGCTTATATCCATATCCCTTAACCGTATCGCAAAAGTCCTTTGTATACTGTGTGATCTCATCATTGGTCAATTTGTCAGTTCTGGCTGTATCGTTTTTCACCTGTTCGACATCGCAAACAACAGGGTACGTGATTTTATAGTTCATCACTGCCGCCACGACAAAATTTGCTTCCTCTACTGCTTCTACTGTAGATGTTGCCTGTGAAAAGAAATAAACGCCTACTTTCATTCCGTTATTCAAAGCTCCCTGTATATTCTTTGCACAGTTCTCATCCAGAATCAGCTGCCCTGTCCCATATCCGCGCGAGCCTACCCTGATCATGGCAAACCGTATGCCTGCCGCCTTGACCTTCGCCCAGTCGATGTCTCCCTGATATTTGGACACATCAATCCCGACAGTAGAAACTGACTTCCCGTTTTCATAATACTTCATCAGTTCTCCGTCACGTACAAAGCCCTCCTCCAGATCATAGGTATTCCGTGTCAGTGTATCATTCAGCTCTACCCACTCCGTCTTACCATCATCATTTAGGATAGAAGTATGCTTTCCGTCACTTCCATACTTTGCGTTCGTTTCCTTCTGCTTTTCTTTCGAGGCCGTAGAGCTGCCGGAGCTGCTGGATGAGCTGCTGCTTGAGCTGGATGAGCTGCTGCTTGAGCTGGATGAACTGCTGCTGGAACTGCCAGAGCTGCTGGAGGCGGAAGAAGAATCCGAGCTGCTGTCCTTCTTCTGATCATCATACATATCCCAGAAATCCAGATCATCGGAAGTCAGATTACTTTGCCCGAGAATGATTTCATCCTCTTCACCACTTGTTTCCTGCTGCGCTTCTTCACTCTTCTGCAAGACCGGAACTTCCTTTTCTTTATGCGGTTTTGTATTCAGATACAGTGCCACCAGGAAAAAAAGCATCACAAGAGAAGCGGCCATCACACACATTCTGACCATTTTCTTATATTCATTTTGATTATCATGGCTGCTGTTCATGGACATGGCTGATACTCTCCATTACTAATATCTCTTTCAATTTCTTTCTGTTTTTGATATGATGATGTCATGAAAAATAATAATAAAAACCATCAAATAAAATTCCTGTTACTACCGATATTTCTGACAATACTACTCTCAGGCTGTTCTGTCTTTCATTCGTCTGAACCGGTATCCAAAACAGACTTTGCCTTGAATACGGTAATCACCATTACGATATACGAGCCCTCTGAAGCTCCTCTTCTGGATCAATGTATGGAGCTGTGCAGGGACTATGAAAATCTATTCAGCAAATCCATCCCATCCAGTGATATCGGACGCATCAATGCAGCTGCCGGCCAGCCTGTAGAAGTATCTGACGAAACGGCTGCACTTCTGGAAAAAGCCATCTACTACAGTGAGTTGTCCAATGGTCTGTTTGATGTAACGATAGCATCTGTTGACTCTCTATGGGATTTCAGTTCCGAGGCCGCAGCCAAAAACGCTGTGACGCCTCCGTCTGAGGCCGCCATTGCTGCTGCACTCCCCCATGTTGATTATCATAATATCCGGATATCCGGTAATACCGTCACACTTCTGGATCCTGATGCCTCCATCGACCTCGGCGGTATTGCAAAGGGCTATATCGCTGACAGGTTAAAGGAATATCTGCTGGAACAGGATGTTCGTTCTGCAATCATTGACCTCGGTGGAAACATCCTGACCATAGGTCATAAACCTGATGGTTCCCCCTATCATGTCGGAATCAAGCGTCCCTTTGATCAAGATGGTGAGATTATCACCTCTGTCAGTATTGCAGACCAGTCTGTCGTCACATCCGGTACTTATGAACGCTGCTTTACCTATCAGGGGAAGCTGTATCACCACATCCTGTCCCCGTCGACAGGCCATCCTGCGGATAATGATCTGAACAGCGTTTCTATCATTGCTGCATCCTCTGTTGATTGTGATGCGCTCAGTACGATCTGCCTGCTGTCAGGACTCGATAACGGAATGAAACTGATTGAAAGTCTTCCTGATACAGAAGCAGTCTTCATCACAAAGGACGGTCAGCTTCATTTCACTAATAAACTCTCGAAATAATCTTTTTAGGACACTTCTCTGCGCATGCACCGCATCCGATACACTTATCCTGATCAATATAAGCCAGCGCATCCTTCACCGTGATGGCGCCTACCGTACATTCCTTGACACATAATCCACAGCCGATGCATCCGGTACTGCATGCTTTCATGACAACAGGCCCCTTTTCATTGGAATGGCACTGAACCATATACTTTGAGCTGTATGGTATCAGCTCTATCAGATGCTTCGGGCATTCTGCAATACATTTTCCGCAGGCCTTGCATCGGTCAGCATCTACGACTGCTACACCATTCACGACTGAAATCGCATCAAACTGGCATACCTTCACGCAGTTTCCGAATCCCAGACATCCGTAATTACATGATTTAGGACCTCCGTTCGGTACAAAGGAAAGCATCTTGCAGTCCTTGATACCGATATAGTCATAATCTGTTT
>CAYRJT010000224.1:0-4823 GCA_964424675.1 uncultured Lachnospiraceae bacterium | reverse complement strand
TTTAAGAAGTTGTCAACGTAGATGATAGAAAAATGTGATATAGTGATATATGTAACTTTTGTATTAAATAAGCTTATGATACAATAGCGAGTATTCTATTACCAGATTGGAGTACTATGATCAAAGCAGTCATCTTTGATATGTATGAAACACTTATCACACACTTTAGCAGTCAGCCTTATTTTAGTAAGCAAATAGCAGAGGATGCGGGCATTCCGGTGGCTCAGTTCAAGGAGCATTGGGAACCTACAGATTCTGATCGGACAACGGGCAAGGCGACGTTAGAGGAGACATTAACATCCATTCTGAAAGAAAAGCAGGTCTATTCAAAGGCAGTGCTGGATCGTATTGTACAGAAAAGAATCGCTGCGAAGGAAGAATGCTTTCATTATCTGCATCTAGGGATTATTCCCCTCCTAGCAGGATTAAAAGAACGTGGAATAAAGGTAGGATTAATCAGCAATTGTTATTCTGAGGAAGCAGAAGTCATCCGAAGAAGCATATTATTCCCGTATTTTGATGCTGTATGTATGTCCTATGAGGAGGGTGTCCAGAAACCGGATGCGGAGATCTATTTCAGATGTATGGAGAAGCTGGTATTACAGGCACAAGACTGTCTGTATGTTGGTGATGGCGGCAGCAACGAGCTTGAGGCGGCAGAGACTGTCGGAATGACAGCTGTACAGGCAGTGTGGTATCTTAAGGATAACGTAGGACAACCGTGCGGCCGCAAAGTGGGCTTTCGTCAGATTGAGAATCCTCTGGATATTTTAGAGATGGGAATATAGTATGGATTATACAATTAGGGAATTGGAAGCATTTTTGGTCATCGGGCAGGAAATAGAGCTAACGAATTTTCAGAGACAAAATATACAGCTCAGTATACAGTTCTGGAAGACCTTTAATCAAAATCTTAAGAAGAATTATTTATCACAATCGGGAAATTGGATAAAGTATGCTTTTATGCAAAAGAGAGATACCAAGCTGTATTATTATTGCGCATTACCGAAGAAAGTAGTGGTTCCGGAAGTCTTTACTGTAAAAGAGATTTCACAGCAGAACTACCTGGTTGTGGAACATCTCGGACATATGGACAGAATTTATGATACATATAAGACAATCTATCAGGAGCTATTGCCTCAGACCAGATATGAACGGAGTCAGACGGACTTCCTTCATTTTGAAAAGTATGATTATCGGTTCCACTGGAACAGGGATGATTCGGTGATTGAGATCTGGGTTCCGATAAAAAATAAGTAACCCCTGTTGACTAATCAGTCAATGGGGTTTATTATATAGGAGTATTGACTGGCCAGTCAACGCATAGGAGGATACAGGAATGGCAATAGAAGCATTTCTTCATTTATCGGAAGAGAAAAAACAAAACATTCTTATTAATGGAATTCGAGAATTTGCACAAAACAGCTATGCAGAAGTAAGTACTGATACAATTACGAGAAAGTGTGGAATATCAAAGGGTATTCTATTTCATTATTTTGGAAGTAAGAAAGAATTTTATCGGTATTGTCTGCAGCACTCCATGAGTCAATTGGTTACAGATGTACATATTGAAGAACATGAGGGCTTCTATGGGATACTTTTTAATAGTATGGCTGTGCGCTTTAGATTATGTTTGGATCATCCGGATGAGATGCATATGGTCAATATGGCTGTAAGGGAGACGGCCGGAGACCTTACCCAATTGAAAGAGCAGATACTGACTGAATATCGGAGCAGAATATCAGCAGGATCAATGACAGTTTTGAGGCAGGCACTTTCCACACTTTCTCTTAAAGAACCGGATAACCCTAAGATTCTGGATGCACTTATGGTATATACGAATGCAATTATGAATCGATACTTAACAATATACCTGGAAACACCTGATCAGTTCTTTAATGATGAAGAGATAATACAGAATGAAATGAAGGAATATATAGATTTCTTTCTGAAAGGAGTACTGCAATGAAAACACTAGGATTAATGAAGGTCATCAGAGAAGGCAGAAAGTATGAGAAAATGAATCAAGCTGACAGAGAGAGACTTCGCGAAAAGAAATTACGTGAGTTGGTAAAGTCAGCAAGAGAAAACAGTCCATATTATCAAAAGCTCTATGAAGACTTGCAGGAGAGTTATGAGCTGAAGGATTTACCGCCGGTTAATAAAGTAGAGCTTATGGCACACTTTGATGAGTGGGTAACTGACAGAAATGTGAAGCTAGCTGATATTAATAAATTCATGGAGAACATGGACAATATTGGAAGAAAATTTGTCGGTAAATATATCATCTATACAACCAGTGGTTCAACAGGTAATCCGTTAGTTGCCTTAAATGATAAGAATTGTGATCATTTTGCAGCGGGGATTAATATTTTACGTGCATTTGCAAGAAAAGAGGATATGAGCAGATTTATAAAAAGTGGAGGAAAGACAATAGGCGTCTTTGCCACGAGTGGGTTTTATCTAAGCAACAGTTCAGTCCGCGCGAGATTGTTAAAAATGCCATGGAAGAAGAAACAGATTGCTGTAACCAGCGCACTGCTTCCGACACCACAAATTGTGGATGAGTTAAATAATTTTCAGCCATCTATGCTAGGTGGTTATCCTTCAAATCTTGAGCTTCTGATTGATGAACAGAAAAGTGGAAGACTGCATATACAACCAGTATTAATCATGACAGGAGGCGAGTTTCTATCAGAGGAACTGAGAGAACGATTGGCTGAAACCTTTCATTGTTACGTTCAAACATCCTATTCTTGTACAGAAGGCGGAAGTGTTGCATGTGAATGTATCAATCATCATTTTCACATTAATGATGACTGGATTATTGTAGAACCTGTAGATCAGTATAATAATCCAGTTCCTGACGGAGTTCGTTCTGATAAAATCCTGTTGACTAATCTGGTTAACTATACGCAGCCGTTTATCCGTTATGAGGTTACAGATCGTGTAGTAATGCATCATGAGGATTGTGGGTGTGGAAATAGATCACCATGGCTGACACTCGAAGGCAGAACGGATGATGTAGTAACATTGATACAGGATGGACAAATGGTTAAGCTGGCGCCTCTTGCAATCTATGCAATATTAAAAGAGGTTCATGAAATCCAGAGGTTTCAGTTGGTAGTACATAAAGGTAATCAGATTGAGCTTCGAATGATTCAAAAGGAAGGTATCAATCGAGAAGAAGCCTATGAAAAAGCAAAGAGGGTATTATTAGATCACTTTGCATTACACGGAGTGAAAGAGGTGTCGATTGTCTTGTCTGACAGCCTTCCCATGCAGCATTCAAGGAGTGGAAAATTCAAGCATATTATAAATGAGTAAATGAAAGAAACCTGCAGCGTTTAACTGCAGGTTTTTTCTCTTATGAAGGGGAATAGTCCTTAAGGATTGTTTCGATAGCAGACAGCTCTGCGTCAGTAAAGTCTAGATGTTCTACAATCTTTACATTATTGGCAATCTGTTCTTTTCTGCTTGCACCAATTAAAACGGTGGTTACCATATCCCGGCGGAGATCCCAGCTAAGTGCCATCTCTGCAAGGCTCTGGCCTCTTTCGACTGCAATTTCCTGCAGTCTTCTCACGACATTGACTTTATTTTCAGTAATACTGTCCTTGTGCAGGAAGTAATCTCTGGCGGCGCGGCTGTCACTTGGAATACCATCTAGATAGCGATTGGTCAGTACACCCTGAGCCAGAGGACTGAAACAGATCACACCGGCACCAACCTCCTTTGCAGCATCAAAGAGACCTGATGTCTCAGCCCATCGATCCAGCATATTATAGAAGGGCTGTACAATTAACAAAGGAGTTCCGTTCTGCTTTAAAATTGTAGCTGCTTCCCGTAACTGTTCCGGATTGTAGTTGGATAAGCCAACATACAATGCTTTTCCCTGTTTTACAATGTCAGATAATGCGCCCATGGTTTCCTCTAACGGGGTATTCGGATCAGCACGGTGATGATAGAATATATCAACATAGTCTAGCTTCATGCGTTTCAGACTCTGATCCAGACTTGACATCAGGTATTTCCTGGAGCCCCAGTTGCCATAAGGACCGGGCCACATGTCATATCCCGCTTTGCTGGAGATAATCAATTCATCTCTGTAGGGGCGCAGATCACTTTCCATGATTCTGCCGAGATTTTCCTCTGCAGAACCCGGTACTGGACCATAGTTATTTGCCAGGTCAAAGTGAGTGATTCCCTGATCAAATGCTTCAAAGACCATTTCCTTCATGTTATCGAAGCGGTCGCAGGAACCGAAATTATGCCAGAAACCAAGAGCGACTCTCGGAAGGAGCAGTCCACTTCTGCCACATCTTAGATATTTCATGGTATCGTAACGCTTTTCATTTGCTATATACATGTTTTTGCCTCCTTTTGTGCAATAGACCTTATAGAAATCATTATAACCAAACAGGGTTGTTAGTAAATGTGCGTAAGCAGTTAGAATTTTGTGTTTTAGAGACAATTGAATAAGTGAAGAATTTCTGCTATGATTAAAACTATAATCTTTATTTACGATATAAATGGATTTTTTGAAATCAAAGAATAATCGTTTGGGAGATCAAAGAATGTATTTTAACTTTAATACAGATGCATTACCACATATATCTTTTATGAATCGTTGCAGTACCGGGGATGACTGGATACACCCGAGACGTACTGCGTCAGAGTTTATATTATTGATCATTGTGGCAGGAGAGATGTATCTGAAGGAGGATCAGAAAAAATATGCTCTGCGGCAGGGGGATTATATCTTCCTACAGCCTGGTCATACACATGTTGGATATCAGCCATCACAATGTGAGTATTATTAT
>CAYRJT010000223.1:0-4865 GCA_964424675.1 uncultured Lachnospiraceae bacterium | reverse complement strand
ATGATGAGAAGCCGACCGATCCTCTTGCACAGGAAGTAATCAAGTATATGGCAGA
This sequence comes from uncultured Lachnospiraceae bacterium, assembly GCA_964424675.1. Taxonomy (GTDB): domain Bacteria; phylum Bacillota; class Clostridia; order Lachnospirales; family Lachnospiraceae; genus JAAYYM01. Next base: position 4,810 of record CAYRJT010000223.1, on the reverse strand, counting down.
CAGCTCATTAACAAGCGTAGCATGGAACTTCACATCATTCCCGAGCCAGACATTCAAGGATGACTTCGGAGCAGCTCTTCTGGAGTATGCATCAGGTTCTAAGGACTGGGAAGATGTTAAGCAGTTATTCATCGATGAGTGGGCATCAGAGAAGGCAGCAGCTGCTGCAGCTCAGGAATAAGTTTGCAAAGCAATTACGACTATGATTCAACAAAGTAAGAATATTATGCTATAATATTTAGTGGGCAGTGGCTTTGCCTAGCCACTGCCCATATTTTAAGAAAAAACAGTTGTATTATGAATAGGATGCACAGATATGATGTCTCTGGCATTCCGGGAGTCAGAAAAGGAGAGAGCGTATGCAGAAAACATTAAAGAAGTATTTTCCCATATTCGTGTTGCCGACGGTGATTGCATTTGCATTTATTATACCGTTTGCTATGGGTCTGTATCTGTCATTCTGTAAGTTTAAAACCGTAACAAGTGCAAAATGGGTAGGGCTTAGCAATTACGCCCAGATTTTTGCCGATGATAAGTTCACCAATGCCTTCTGGTTTACATTGAAGTTTGCAGCAGTTGCCATTGTATCCATTAATCTGCTGGCTTTTTTAATCGCATTGGCACTTACACAGAAAATAAAAGGAACCAACCTGTTCCGTACCGTATTCTTCATGCCGAACTTGATCGGCGGCATTATCCTGGGTTATATCTGGCAGTCCATGATCAATGCATTTCTTGTAAAGTATGAAACAACACTGGTTGCCAACGCAACCTATGGCTTCTGGGGATTGGTCGTGCTGATGAACTGGCAGCTGATCGGTTATATGATGATCATCTATATTGCAGGACTTCAGAATGTTCCGCCGGATTTGATCGAAGCCGCCAAGATAGATGGCGCAACACCATGGCAGGTGTTACTGAATGTGAAGATTCCGATGGTTATGCCATCGATTACAATATGTTTATTCCTGACTGTATCAAACAGTTTCAAGCTGTTTGACCAGAACCTGGCTCTGACAGCAGGTGCTCCGAGCAATAAAACAGCAATGCTTGCACTCGATATCTACAATACCTTTTACGGACGTGTCGGTTTTGAGGGTGTAGGGCAGGCGAAAGCAGTACTGTTCTTTATTGTAGTCGCGGCAATCGCATTGACTCAGCTGGTTGCTACCAGAAATAAGGAGGTGGAGCAATAATGAAAAAATCAGTTGCAAAGGGACTTTTGACTGTTATCATGCTGGTTGCAGCACTTGCATTTTTGATTCCGATTTACTTTGTTGTTCTGAACTCCTTTAAAGGAAAGCTTTATATCAGTGATGACCCGTTTGCTCTGCCGACGGCAATGACATTCTCAGGTCTGACAAATTATATCAATGGTATCCAGAAGACCGGATTTTTCTCTGCATTCGGATGGTCATGCTTTATTACGATTCTGTCCGTGCTGGCAATCCTGCTCTTTACTTCTATGACGGCATACTACATTACCAGAGTAAAATCAAAGCTTACAAGCGCTTTGTACTATATGTTTGTTTTTTCTATGATCGTTCCATTCCAGATGGTCATGTTTACGATGACAAAGCTTGCGAATATGTGCAAGCTCAACAGCCCTTCGGGAATGGTACTCCTGTATCTTGGATTTGGAGCCGGACTTTCCGTATTTATGTTCTGCGGATTTGTAAAGTCCATTCCGCTCGAAATCGAGGAAGCAGCTATGATCGACGGATGCAATCCGCTTCAGACTTTCTTTGGCGTGGTAATGCCGATTCTGAAGCCGACGGCCATTACAGTTTCCATACTGAATGCAATGTGGATCTGGAATGACTACCTGCTGCCGTATCTGGTCATTGGTCTGAGTACACAATATAAAACCATTCCGGTCGTTGTACAGTACCTGGTTGGTTCTTACGGCGCAAAGGATATGGGAGCCATGATGGCGTTACTGGTTCTTGCAATCATCCCGATCATTATATTCTATCTGGCTTGTCAGAAATACATCATTGAAGGTGTGGCAGCCGGAGCAGTTAAGGGTTAACAGAAACGGGAGGAGAGATTATGTCTACGAGAAAAAGCGGTGTTCTGTTACCGATTGCAAGTTTACCCGGCAAGTATGGGATCGGATCATTTTCGAAATATGCATATCAGTTTGTAGATCAGCTGAAGGAGGCAGGACAGTCCTACTGGCAACTGCTTCCACTGGGACCTACAGGCTATGGTGACTCACCATATCAGTCCTTTTCAACGTATGCAGGCAATCCATATTTCATTGATCTGGAGACATTGATTGCTGAGGGGCTGTTGACAAAGACGGAATGTGACAGCTGTGATTTTGGGAAGAACGCAAGATATATTGATTATGAAAAGCTGTATTTATCCAGATTTAAGGTGCTTCATATCGCATACGAGAGAAGTGGCATCTCCAGAAAGAAAAAATTCAAAGAGTTTATTAGGGAGAATGCCTACTGGCTTGATGATTATGCACTTTATATGGCAGTGAAAAATCACTTTGGAGGAGCTAGTTTTATCGAATGGGATGAGGATATCCGTGTCAGAAAACCAGAAACACTGACAGAATATCGCAAGAAATTCGCAAAGGAAATTGAGTTTTATCAGTTCCAGCAGTATAAGTTCACAGAACAGTGGACCAAACTGAAAAAATATGCGAATGATCAGGGAATCAAAATCATCGGAGATATTCCGATTTATGTCGCATTTGACAGTGCAGATACATGGGCAGCGCCCAAGCTGTTTCAGTTTGACAAGGATCATATGCCAATTGCAGTTGCTGGATGTCCGCCTGATGCATTTTCAGCGACAGGGCAGCTGTGGGGCAATCCTCTGTATGATTGGACTTATCATAAGAAGACGGGTTATGAGTGGTGGATCAAGAGGATTGGTTACTGCTTCAAATTGTATGATGTCGTGCGGGTGGACCATTTCAGAGGCTTCGATGAGTACTATGCAATCCCGTATGGTCATAAAACAGCCGAGAAGGGTAAATGGAAAAAGGGTCCCGGGATTGATATCTTTAAGGCACTTGCAGCCAAGCTGGGCAAGGTCGACATCATTGCGGAGGATCTCGGATATTTGACTCCCTCAGTCATAAAACTGGTCAAGGATACAGGCTATCCTGGTATGAAGGTGCTGCAGTTTGCCTTCGATTCCCGTGAAGAGAGTGACTATCTGCCGCATAACTATACATCGAATTGTGTGGTGTATACAGGTACACATGATAATAATACAATCCGTGGCTGGTATGATGAACTGTCTCGTCCGGACAAAAAATTGTCAGTTGCATATATCAACAATTTTGATACACCGCCAAAGGAGATCAGCTGGGATTTTGTCAGACTGGCTCAGTCAAGTGTGGCAAAGCTGTGTATCATTCCGATACAGGATTATCTCTGTATGGGTTCTGAGGCACGAATCAATACCCCTTCTACACTGGGAGAGAACTGGAAATGGAGAATGTCCGAAAAGGATATTAACAAGAAATTGTTGAAACGGGTATTTGAAATGACCAAATTATATGGTAGACTTTAAGTACTGAAACGGGGATGAGGATCATGGAAACAATTACAATCAAAGATATTGCCAGGATGTGCGGCGTTGGCGTGAGTACGGTTTCGCGAGCCATGAACAACCATCCGGATATTAATGAAGAGACTAAGCAGAAGGTAATGGAAATTATCAAGGAATACAACTATATTCCCAATAACAGTGCCAGAAACCTGAAACTGACAGAGTCAAATGCAATTGCGATACTGGTCAAGGGAATTTCAAACCCGTTCTTTATGAAAATGATCAAGGTCATGGAAAAAGAAATACAGAATAAGAAGTACGCTCTGGTTCTGCATCATGTTGAAATGAATGAGGATGAGGTAGACGTTGCTCTGGAACTGATCAAGGAGAAGCGTCTACAGGGAATTATATTTTTGGGCGGTTATTTTTCACATACCAAGGAGAAGCTGGAGCGGCTGCAGGTACCGTTTGTGCTCAGTACGATTGCAATGTCTCAGAAAAAGCCAAGTGAGAGCTATTCATCTGTTTCAGTAGATGATACAAAGGAGAGCTATAAAATCGTAGATTATCTGTGCAAGCTGGGACATAAAAAGATAGCGACGATCGTGGCAAGCTCTTCGGACGAGAGTGTCGGCAATCTGAGACGAGAGGGATACAGACTGGCGCTGCATGATAATGGAATTAAGGTGGACGAGTCTTTGATTTATGAGATGAATTATGAGCTGGATCCTTATACGATGGAGAATGGATATGCAGTTATGCAGGAAATCTTAAAACGTAAGAATCTGCCTACAGCGGTCTATGCGATTTCGGATACGCTTGCGATTGGTGCATGTAAGGCAATTCTGGAGAGCGGGCGCAGGATTCCGGAGGATATATCGGTAGCCGGCTATGATGGAATTGATATGGCATATTTCTACAGCCCATCCATTACGACCATCAGACAGCCAATTGAAGAAATGGCAAGAGAAACCGTAGAGGTTCTGTTTGATGTGATCCAGAATGAAGAGGAACACAAGCACAAGACCTTTGAAGGAAAGTTAATCATAGGAGAGTCAACAAGAGAGATATAGAAGCATTTACAATGCTTCTATATCTCTCTTGTGAAGATCGCACTGTGACAGTTCGCTATGGCGACCTGTCACAGGCGGAAAATCTTGCAAGCAAGATTTTTATTTCAATTTCAATATAGACTTAGCCATGTTGCTGTTGTGATAAGTCTGATCGTTGGTGACATCCTGACCGAACCAGTCGGGAGGAGTAAAGGCAAGTGCCTCTTCTTCTGATTCAA
>CAYRJT010000222.1:0-4888 GCA_964424675.1 uncultured Lachnospiraceae bacterium | reverse complement strand
TCAGATCTCCATGATGTAGAAACAATGTTTTATCTCTTACTTCTCTGTCATAATATAAATGATCGATTCTCTCTGTCGCAATAGAACTGTGTCGGCGAATAATTCCGTGTACTTCATATCCCTTTTCCAACAGCAGTTCCGCAAGATAGGAACCGTCCTGACCTGTAATACCTGTAATCAGTGCAACATTTCTCATAATAAATGTTCTCCTTAAATATTCTATAATTTCATTGTGTAGCACAAATCAGTATACCCCAAAAATGTACTTTTGTCCATATTCCTTGTAAAACCCAAAGAAATTCGTTATACTAAGTTAGATAGACTGGATTGCTGAGCGATTCATGTAAGATTCACTATAAACAAGACCGGAAGAGGGATGAACATGAAAAAAATAATGGTTACAGGGTGTAATGGTCAGCTGGGACGTGCAATTAACAAACAGTATGCCGGTTGCAGTGATATTACATTGCTGAATACAGATGTCGGAAATCCGGATGTAAAAGAACTGGATATTACGAATATTGATATGGTCCTCAATTATGTAAGAGCAGAAAAACCGGATGCCATCATCAACTGTGCAGCATTTACCGCAGTGGATGCATGTGAGACCAGTGTAGATGCTGCTTACAGGATCAATGCAATCGGCCCCAGAAATCTAAGCATTGCAGCCACAGATGTCGGTGCTAAACTGATGCATATTTCCACTGATTATGTCTTTGCAGGAAATGCATCCAGCCCCTATATCGAATTTGATACACCGGATCCGCAAAGCATGTATGGAACGACAAAGCTTGCCGGTGAAAACTTTGTAAAGGAATTCGCCAAGGACTATTTTATCGTCAGAACAGCATGGCTGTATGGAGATGGAAAGAATTTTGCAAAGACAATGCTGCGTCTTTCCGAAACACATGATGTCATTAAAGTAGTCAATGATCAGATCGGATCTCCCACGAGTGCTGCTGAGCTTGCAAAAATGATTGCATATTTACTGCCGACCGATAACTACGGACTGTTCCATGGAACCTGTGAGGGTATCTGTTCCTGGGCTGATTTTACAAAGGAAATCTTCCGGCTTGCAGGCAGGTCTACTGCTGTAGATGCAGTTACCACCGCGCAGTATATGGCAGAACATCCGGAATCAGCAAAACGTCCGGCTTATTCCGTACTTGAAAATTATATGCTGAAGCTGACAACTGATTTTCAAATGGCTGACTGGAAGGATGCCATTGCCTCCTATATAGGAAATATCCAATAAACTCACACTACAAGAAAGAATCCTCGCAGCAAATGCTGTGGGGATTCTTTTGATTCTATATTTGATTAACAAATTGTACTCCACCGACTACCAGAATACATGATTACCGATTACAACTCCCGGATATCCGGATCTGATATTTCTAAAATGTGTAGCTGCTCCGATATAAGATGTTCCTGCCATAGCCTCCTGTGCCGCCTGAACACAAATTGCACGCGGCCCCTGTGCATATACAGCAGCAACTTTTCCACTTCCTGCCGGTCCAAACTGATTCTTGGCATAAACAACAGAATAAATGGTGTTGCCATAGTTGCCCATCTTCAAGCGGTTCATAACCACTGTACCGACAGAAACCTGTCCGGCATATGTTTCATAACCTGCTTCACATTGTATCAATGCAGCCAGAAGCATTACATCATTAACATCTCCTGTGACTGCACCGTTATTCGTAAGTGTCGTCTCCGTGGTTCTGGATGCCTCAACCTTTGCTTTTTCTTCAGCTTCCTTTGCCTTCAGTGCTGCCTCTGCTTCTTCTACAGCCTTGATTTCCTTCATTGTCTGGCCTGTACCCAGTTCACGTACAACTGTGACATACTTAGATGCCACATATCCGACCGTATCATCGCTGTACTGAATCGATACCCAGTCACCCATTTCATCAACAACCAGCGCTTCATCATCAACTGCCAGCAGACCATATACTCCTGCTTCTTCGCTGGCTTCCTTGCGGACTCGAAGAGAATCTGTCTTTACTATGGCTGTTACTTCAACCACACTATCAGCCAGTGCAACTGCATCCTGTCCAAATAACAGGAAATCATTCTTTGCCCAGCCTGTCAGGTTGCCGCTCTTGAACTTCGTCCAGTCTCCACTCTGCTCTACGATCTGACCACCTGTATTTTTATATAATTTACCGATTAATTCTGAATCCTCTGAAGCCTCCGCACGAACATTCAACGATTCCTCTACGTTTGCCATAACGATATTGCCCCACGTAGATGATGTTGTAGCATTCTTTGTATCCTGCTCCACAGCTTCCTTTTTCGACTTTGCTGCCTCTACGCTGATTTTCGGAACTTCAATCACAATGGTCTCTGCATCTGTTGATTCCGGTGCAGTACTGTTATCACTGACTGATGTTTCTTCACCAACTGCAATCGACACTACTTTGGATGCTCCTGCCTCTACACCGATCGCTGCCAGTGTGTCACACGTCATCATGGTACTGGCAACTGATACTGTAAGAGCTGCTGCCGAAGCATTTCTCAGCATACGTCTCATTTTTTTGAAATCCATCATAACCTCCACCAACAAACCCGTAACACCTATATCATATATATTAAGATTATTACGAATTTATTACATTGGTATTCTAGCAGAGAAGAGGTTACTTGTCAACTTCTATTCCATACACGAATCAGCATCTAGTGGTTCTTTCCTGTCATCTACAATATTTTGTAGCCACACTCCCTTTTTGACAAGAATAAACCCGATTATACATTTTATGATGTCAGCAAACTGACAAATGAAATAAATCGGTAATATATTATAGTTTGTATAGCGAGTCAGACAATAAGCCAATGGTATACTGACCACCCACATAAATACACTGTCAAACAGAAATGTAATAATCGTCTTTCCTCCTGACCGGATTGTGAAATAACTGGCATGCAGAAAGGCCTGCATCGGCATGAGACATGCCGTTATGATGATAAACCATGTCGCAAGATGTCTGACCTCGCTGTTTGTATTATAAATTTCAGGAAACAACGGCGATAAGGCGGCCATCACCCCACCCGTAACCAGACAGATGATGGTGGAGAAAAAGATCATCTTATATGCCGTTTCCTTTGCCTCCTTCATCTTGCCTGCTCCCAGCAGCTGTCCTACCACGATTGCAACAGAGCTGCCCAACGCAATAAAGGCAATGTTAAACATATTGGAAATCGTCGAGGAAATATTGAGCCCCGCGACTACCGCCAATCCCCTGACGGAATAGCTCTGCATCAGCATTGCCGTACCCAGACCCCATAGTGTCTCATTCACCAGCAATGGAAGTCCCTTAAATGAAATCTTTTTTGCAAGATTGACCGGCAGCTTCAGACTACGCAGTGCACCCACAATAAAAGGATTCCTGTCAGTATGCCGATGTGTCCACCGCATGACAATTGCGCACTCCACAAATCTCGAAATAACGGTTGCGATAGCTGCTCCAGATGCCCCAAGTACCGGCGCTCCAAGTTTACCGAATATCAGGATATAGTTTAATACAAGATTCACAAATACTGCTATAATGCCTGCACGCATCGGCACCATAGTCTCCCCGGTCTCTCTCAGGGTACTGGCATATGCCTGTACGATTGTAAAAGGAATCAAGCCGGCCAGCATAATCCAAAGATAACTCTCTCCGCTTTTCAGTGTCACAGCAATGTCTCCGGTCTCACCGCCATCGTGCAGATACAAATTAATGAGTTCTTTTCCAAATAACAAAAATATGACTATCGCAAGAAGAGTTGCGATTCCGCAGACCAGTATCTTAAACCGGAATGTATCTCTGACTCCCTTGTGGTTCTTCTGCCCTGCAAACTGCGCCGTAAAAATGCCGGCACCCGAAACAGCTCCGAAAATACACAGATTATATACAAAAATCAGCTGATTCACGATTGCAGCGCCGGACATCTGCTCTGTTCCAACCAGTCCGACCATTACATTATCCAGCAGACTGACAAAGTTCGTAATGCCATTCTGAATCATAATCGGTACTGCAACCACAAGTACCATTTTGTAAAATTTTTTATCTCCGATTAATTTCTTCATTATAAACTTCTTGATTTATCAGCGCATGCTTTCATGGCATCCATAATGCCTGCGCGAAATCCTTTCTCCTCCAATATCTTGACTGCTTCGATCGTTGTTCCTCCCGGTGAGCATACCATATCCTTGAGTTCCCCCGGATGCCTGCCCGTCTCCAACACCATTTTGGCACTTCCCAGTACCGCCTGGGCAGCAAATTCATATGCCAGATTGCGTGGCATACCTTCCAGTACTGCTTCATCCGCCATAGCCTCAATCAGCATAAACACATAGGCCGGTGAACTACCGCTTACCGCAACGACCGCATCCATCATATGTTCTGCTACAACATATGCCTTACCAAAGCTGTTTAACAGCGTCAATACATACTTCATCTCTTCTTCGCTGACAGCCTCACTTGGGCAGACCCCGGTGCAGCCTTCTCCCACCAGCGCCGGTGTATTCGGCATACATCTGACCAGCTTCAGCTTTCTCCCAAACTGTTCCTGCAACCAGTTGATGGTCTTGCCCGGTGCAATCGTGATGATGATCTGATTCTCTCTGACTTCCTCTCTGATCCCCTTTATCACATCCATATAAAACTGGGGTTTGACAGAAAGTACGATGACGTCAGCCTGTCTGACCACTGCAAGATTATCGACAGATGCAGAGATTCCAAACTTTTCCTGAGCCTTTTGTACTGCTGGCTCAAAGGCATCTGCGCCTGTCACATTCTCCGGTTTGACAATCTTCTTTTCAATCATACCACCGATCATGGCACTTGCCATATTCCCCAAACCAATAAATCCAATCTTCATCCTTCTATTCCTCCGTATTCTA
>CAYRJT010000221.1:0-4889 GCA_964424675.1 uncultured Lachnospiraceae bacterium | reverse complement strand
CTTTTGCAATGGTGTAGAGAGTGGAACACCCTGCATGATTTCATCTTTGCAGTCCAGTAGTGAATTCTGAATGATCTTATTGTCCATAATGTTTGCTGTAATCTCTACTGCATCCACCAGCGAAATGCCTGCAGCCAGCAGTGTACTGACCGTTCTTGCAAATCTTGCTGAAGCTGTCTTAATGGTCAAGGAGCCAAACAGTGGCATTTTCATACCGATCGTAGCAAAAATGATTTCCCCTGTTGCCGTCGATTTAAACCACTTAAATAAAACTACAACACCAGCAACTACAGCGATAACAAGATACCACTTTTCCATCATAAAATCACTTGCCGCCATAACTGCCAATGTAATAGCTGGTAATTCCATGTCCATATCCGCGAACATATCCGTAAAACTTGGAATGACAGTGGTTAACATAACAATAACCACTACAATTGCAACTATACAAACTATTATCGGATAAATCGCCGCTTTCTTAACCATCGCTTTAATCCGGTTATCCTTTTCAAAGTGCGTAGCCATGCGGTCAAATGCCACATCCAGACTACCGGATGCCTCACCGGCTTCTACCATCGAGCATAGTAATGACGGCAGGAACTTCTGGGCCCGCATCGCATTGGTCAGGGACTCGCCCTTCTCCACATCAACCTGTATTTCCTTGATTGCCTTTGCTAACTTCTTATTCTCTGTCTGCTCACCGAGCATATTGAGCGCATCGATCAGAGTAACACCGGCCTGCGTCATGCTGACGAACTGTCGGCAGAACACACTGTAATCTCTTGCCTTTGGCTTCCCGCCGATATCAATATTGATATCCTTGGTCAGTGCGGACTGCTCTGTTACTGACATCGGCATCATGCCCTGTGACTTCAGATCTGCAAATGCCTTGTCCCTGGTATCTGCCTCGATGCTGCCTTTTTTCACTTTTCCCAGCTGGTCAACCGCTTCGTATGAAAAACTAGCCATCCTGCTTCTCCTTACTGTAGCTTACGGCTCAGATAAGCATAATCCTGAGCAAATGTCAGTGCTGTTTCCTCATTAATCTTTCTCGAAATATATAAATCATACAGAGCATCATCCATTGTGATCATGCCCGCCTTACGATTTGTCTGCATCATGGATGGGATCTGGAAGGTCTTGCCCTCACGCATCAGATTACGAATCGCCGGATTGGCAATCATGACCTCAAATGCAGCACACCGGCCGCCCTCCACTCCATCAAGCGGCAGCAGCTGCTGTGATACAACGCATTCCAGTACAGTCGCAAGCTGAATCCTGATCTGTTCCTGCTGATGTGGTGGGAATACATCGACGATACGGTCAATCGTACTGGCTGCACCGATTGTGTGCAGTGTTGAAAATACCAGATGCCCTGTCTCAGCTGCCGTCACTGCCGTCGCAATCGTGTCCAGATCTCTCATCTCTCCGAGGAGGATGACATCCGGATCCTGTCGCAGTGCAGCACGCAGCGCAGGGGCATAACCCATCGTATCCAGTCCGACCTCACGCTGATTGACGATTGCTTTGTCGCTTTTGTGCAGATACTCGATCGGGTCTTCCATGGTAATGATGTGACCTGCAAATTTATGATTGATGACATTGATCAAAGATGCCAATGTCGTAGATTTACCACTTCCGGTCGGTCCTGTGACGAGTACAAGCCCACGCTTCTTATTCGTCATCTCTACTACTGCCTTTGGAATCGAAAGCTCCTCCGGTGTTGGTATCTTAAATGGCAGTAATCTGAGTGCAGCCGCATAAGTACCACGCTGTTTGAACACATTCAGTCTGAATCGTCCAACCCCCTGCAGAGAGTATGCAAAGTCCAGCTCGCCTGTCTTTGCGATTGTCTCATGCTGTGCTTCACTGAGCAGTGGCAGCATCGCTTCCTCTACATCACGTGGTCTGAGTACCTCTTCATTCATTTCCAGCAAGGTCCCGTCTACTCGGATCATGATCGGTCTGCCGACAGAAAAATGCACATCCGATGCCCCACGCTTCATTGCCTGTTCCAATATCTTTTCAAGATCCATCTGACTCTCCCAATTGTCAGTATTTATTTTCGAAATCACTTAACAAATACTTAACATGCAACAATATACATTATTAACCAGCTATTGTCAAGCCGTAAATACGGCATTTCTATTACTTGATGACTACTTAAGCGCATTTTTATGTAAAATCCGACACCTGCGCAAATACTGTCGGATTATGCATCAAAGGAAACCTTGATCATTTCCGAAATAGAGGTAATTCCATCCTTCACATACTGGCTTGCACTCATACGCAGTGTATGCATGCCCTGAGATAACGCCACCTGTTTGATTTCCTCCGCTGATGCCTTGTGTGAAATCAGTGGACGCAGCTCCGGTGTGATCTCCATGATCTCATAAACACCAATTCGCCCTTTATAGCCGGTATTATCGCACTGTACACAGCCACATGGCTCATAGATCGTAAAGTCCTGATCTTTGTCTACCTGCAGCAGCTCCTTCTGCTCCTCATCTGCCAGAACTGCCTTTCTGCAGCTTGGGCACAGACGGCGCACGAGTCGCTGTGCGATGATGCCTACCACAGAGTCTGCCAGCAGATAGGATTCTACACCCATATCTACGAGACGACCAATAGAAGCCGACGTCGAGTTCGTATGCAGAGTGCTGACCACCAGATGGCCTGTGATAGAAGCCTGTACTGCAATGCCTGCGGTCTCACCGTCTCGGATCTCACCGATCATGATGATATCCGGATCCTGTCGCAGGATGGAACGCAGTGCGGTCGCAAAGGTCAGATCAGCCTTTGGATTGACATGTACCTGATTGATGCCGTTGATATTTGCCTCAACGGGATCCTCAACTGTGATAATGTTAACGTCTTCTGTGTTCAGCTCACTGAGTGCCGTATACAGGGTCGTAGACTTACCACTTCCTGTCGGTCCTGTAACGAGAATGATTCCATGGGGATTCTTTAATATATGGTCGAACTGCTTTAGTTCGTCAGGGCGGAAGCCCAGCTGACTCTTTTCTCTTGTCAGACCACTTTTGGATGTAAGACGCATAACCGTCTTCTCACCGTATACTGTCGGCAGGATAGACACACGGATATCAAACTCCTGTCTGTCTACTACCTGCGTGATACGGCCGTCCTGCGGCTTACGCTTTTCAGAAATATCCATACCACCGATGATCTTGATTCTGGCTGTAATTGCCGGAAGCAGTCTCGGACTATAGGTCATCTTTTCATAGAGGGCACCATCAATACGATACCGGATACGGACTCTGTCTTCGAGAGGCTCGATGTGAATATCACTCGCCCGCTGCCGTACAGCCTGTTCGATCATGGTCTTGACCAGCTGTACGATCGGGGAGCTGCTGACATCCTCATTATAAAGCTCCTCATCCTCTTCTTTGAACTGTGCCTCTTTTTCCTTGGCATATTCATCAGCTGCATTTTTAACATCTGCAGTGCTGTAATAACGGTCGATATACAGCAGGATCTGATGTGTTGTCGCTACAACAGGTTCGATCTGCATATTGGTCACGATCGTAAAGTCATCTATCGCTCCCATATCCATCGGATCCGACATAGCAACCTTCAGGACATTGGCGTTATTTTTATCATACATCAATGGTATGGCAGTGTGCTTTTTGGCAACAGTAGAACTAACCAGCTTGATAATCTCATCCGGTATCTGCAGGCCGACCAGCTTCACATACTCCAGATGCAGCTGATCGCTCAGCGCATGTGCGATGGCTTCCTCTGTCGTGATCCCTGCATCTACCATGGTCTCACCGAGTTTCCTGCCGCTGCCGCGCTGCAGCTCAAGTGCTTTTTTCAGTTGTTCTTCGGAGATTACTTTCTGATCAATTAAGATATCGCCTAGTCTGAGCTTCTTCTTACTTTGGTCAAATCTATGATCCATGTTCAGGTCCGCCTTCAGAATTTAATTTAGCAACACTTTCTATTATACAAAATATGAAACCTTATTCAATGGTAGTTTTGCATCAAATTAAAAGGTCGAATTTAGTTATATTTTTCCTTAATTTTTCTTGACACACAAGATATTGTGGAATGTAAAAAGATTTCCACATTCCCCCTAATAATTTGTCAGAACACGCTCAATTTTTTTTAGCATTTCTTCTTTTCCGGCACTCTTGACGATGTATCCTGCTGCCCCCTCCTGCATGAGCTGCATCACTAGCTGCGGCTCTGTAACTCCAGTCAGAAAAATGACTGGAATGTGCTGATAATCCGGCATCATACGCAGTTCATCAAAGACCTGCTTGCCATTCATGATCGGCATCTCGATGTCCAGAAGGATCAGATCCATCTTGTATTCATCGATCTTTTTCAGAAACCGGTAGCCTGCATTCTCAATCTGCACCTCGTAATCCTTCTCCAGATGCTTTTTCATGATCTGCAGAGTCATAATATCATCATCTATGATCAATATCTTTTTCATTTAAGTGCCTCCAAATATCTTCTGCTTTTTTATTATATTTGTTTTCCGGTCTGTCCCAGCAGTGAAGATACAGCTGCTAGCAGTGCCTCTCTGGATACAGGCTTTGGTATGATACCCTGTGCGCCTGCATTGATGCAGCGCTGTACGATCTCTGTATCTGCATGTGCGGTCAGAAAGATTGCCGGTACGTATTTACCATTGGGCTGATAACGGATACTCTGCAGTGTCATCGCACCGTCGAGCATCGGCATCCGGTAGTCTATGATCATCAGCTCCACCTTGTAGCGTACAATAAAATCAATGGCCTGCGCTCCTGAATTGACCAGCGTCACATCGTAAAAGTCCTGCAGATAATGCTTGATCGTTTTGAGCGTCGTAGCATCATCATCGACCACCAGTATTCGCTTCTGATTTTTCTTCATCTCCT
>CAYRJT010000220.1:0-4909 GCA_964424675.1 uncultured Lachnospiraceae bacterium | reverse complement strand
GAGTCTGATGCGTCTGCCATTCCGCCACATCCGCTGATACAATCTACGCCGCTTTTCGCGACGAATGTAATTTTATCATATGTATATGCAAAAAACAAGACCCATTTTATCAATTTGCAGTTGACAAACTGTACTCTATATTTTATAGTGTTCCTAAACAGGAATACTATTATGCAGTTATGAAAGTGAGGTGCTCAGTATCGATAAGCAGGCATTAATAGACGATCTGATGCTCTATGGTATGACTCGTCAGGAGGCAACGATCTATATTTATCTGTGCAGAAACGGTCAGCTGACAGGATATGAAGCAGCCAAATTAACCGGTATCTCCCGCTCCAATGTATATAACGCTCTGGCTTCTCTGGCAGATAAGGGGGCTGCATATATCATGGATGGCGCCTCCAGTAAATATATCTCTGTACCCGTAGCAGAGTTTTGCAGTAACAAGCTGCGCCATATGGAGGAAGTGCAGGCGGAACTGACAGAACGGCTCTCACAGCCTGTAGAATCAGAAATCGGATATATCACGATAGAAGGAAACCATCACATTCTTGACAAGCTTCGTAATATGATTGATGCAGCCCAGAAGCGTCTGTACCTGTCCGCATCCTCAGAATTAGTCATGCAGATGGCATCAGATCTTCAAAACGCCCTTTCACGTGATATCAAAGTTGTACTCATCACTGACAACGATGTGGCTTTGACAGATGCCACCGTATACATTGCTCCCCGTATTCACAGTCAGGTCAGACTGATTACCGATTCCGAATATGTACTAACTGGAGAGGTAACAGGTAAAAATACTGATACATGCCTTTACAGCGGGCAGAAGAACTTCGTTGCCGTCCTGAAGGATGCACTCAGAAATGAAATCAAACTAATCAAGCTGGAAAAGCAGTCACAAACAGAAGGAGAACTATAATATGAACAAAACACCATTTGTCACAAAAGAAAAACTGGATCAGATCATTGCAGACTATCCTACCCCTTTTCATATCTATGATGAAAAAGGAATCCGTCAGAATATCAAAGCTCTGCAGGATGCATTTTCATGGAATACCGGTTATAAAGAATACTTTGCAGTCAAGGCCAATGCAAATCCATTCTTGATCAAAATCATGCAGGAATGTGGCTGCGGCTGTGACTGTTCTTCTATGACGGAGCTGATGTTAGCGGACGCGCTTGGTTTCAAGGGTAAGGATATCATGTTTTCTTCCAATGCCACGCCTGCCGAGGAATATGCATTTGCCTCTGAAATCGGTGCCACGATCAATCTGGATGATATCACACACATTGATTTTCTGGAGCATATTACAACGCTTCCGAAAACGCTCTGCTGTCGTTTTAATCCTGGCGGACTTTTTCAGATGAGCAACGGGATCATGGATAACCCCGGAGATGCAAAGTATGGTATGACAACCGAACAGATCTTTGAAGCATTTCGCATCCTGAAAGCAAAAGGTGTTGAGCATTTCGGAATCCACGCTTTTCTTGCCAGCAACACCGTAACCAATGAATACTATCCGATGCTCGCAAAGGTTTTGTTCGAGCTGGCTGTCGATTTGAAAAAGCAGACCGGAGCCAATATCACCTTCATCAACCTCTCCGGCGGTATCGGGATTCCTTATACTCCCGATGAGATGCCAAATGATATTGCCATCATCGGAGACGAAGTCAGAAAGGTCTATCAGGAGGTGCTGGTTCCCGCCGGTATGGATCATGTTGCACTCTATACTGAGCTCGGCAGATATATCACCGGTCCTTTCGGAGCCCTCGTAACGACAGCCATCCATCAGAAGCACATCCACAAAGAATATATTGGCTGTGATGCGTGTGCCGTCAATCTGATGCGTCCTGCCATGTATGGTGCCTATCATCATATTACTGTTATGGGAAAAGAAAATGACTCCTGCGATCATAAATATGATATTACGGGTTCTCTTTGTGAAAATAATGATAAATTCGCCATTGACCGTATGCTCCCGAAGATTGATACCGGAGACGTTCTCTACATTCATGATACCGGTGCACATGGTTTCTCCATGGGCTACAACTATAACGGCAAATTGAAATCAGCAGAGATCCTGCTCCATGAAGATGGCTCCTATCAGCTGATCCGCAGAGCTGAAACTCCTAAAGACTACTTTGCAACCTTTGACTGTTTTGATATCATTCCTGATTTGTGTAAATAACTCTTTTCGGGCAAAGCATTCGTGCTGTCTGTCGAGCACATGATAAAAGCGGTGGAATCGTACTTCATTCCACCGCTTGATTATTTCTGCTTATTCTACAAATCCTTCTACCCCTCTCGGCGAATCATCTGACATCAACATCGGATCTGAACTGCTTGATGTTTTTCCGATGTAATACTGCCCTTCTACACCGGTCTTTTCATTGCTGATTTTTTTTGCTACACCGCCTGAGGTTTCATAGGTATATTTCAGTGTTTTCCCGGCTTTCGTCGTACCGTTCATCGACATCTTGCCCTCCTCCAGACCATTGCTGTAAGAGCCTGTGATTACCTGCTTGATCAGACCGGTGGAGCCTATTTTATCTTTATAGAAATTTGAAGCAGCCTCCCCTGTTCCGTTTGGTTTGTCATCAGACCATGTTCCTTTAAATATATAGGAGCCTATGGAGGAGGATTCTGAGTAAACCGCCCTGATCCAGATGCCTGAGCCACTTCTCACATTTCCTGCATAATCACCATAGTAATAATATCCATTCGCATATGCGCCAACACCTTTCCCGTTTTTATTACCGTCCGCGTCCTTTTCGCCGCAGTAATAAACATCATCAGCATTGATCAGTTCATCTGACATCGTCACATATGCTTCATCACGGATCAGGTCTTTAACACCATCCATATCTTCCTTTTGAAACAGTTCCAGAAGTGGCTGCAGCAGTTGATTGTTTGCTTCTTCCTGCGCCGCCCGTTCAGCCTCCACTGCCGCCTGCTCAGCAGCAAGTGCATCTGCCTCTGCCTGGATCCTGTCCTTCTCAGCCTGGATAGCATCCAGCTTGGCTCCGATGTTGACATCTCCTGTATTGGTATATCCGGTCGTAAGGGCTGACATCATATTGGCTTCATCCCCACGGCCTTCGAAGATATTGGCAACGCCCCAGTAAGCAGACACATTACCGATGTTATAGGCCAGAGCAGTCTGATAGACATCAATTGCCTCATCTGTTTCTCCCAGAGTCTGTGCAATCATGATATACACATTGGATATGTGATTTTTGATTTCAATGCTGTCAGGATTCAGTTCCAGTGCTTCTTTATAGATCTCAATTGCATTCTCGTATTCCTGATTGTCCAGATATGCATTTCCCTCAGCCAGTTTTTTTACAATCTGATTCGATGTGGAAAAATGGCTGACACAAATGTAGATTCCGATCAGCAGTATGATAAGCCCTACCACAGCCATAACGATCCGCAGGATCCATTCCGTCCTCTTTTCCTTTTCCTTGTCTCTGTGCTTCGGCTGCAGTGCATCATCGCGGCTGATCTTCTGATGCTCTTTGCGATGGATGCTTTTCTCTTTGCGCTTATTTTCTTTATGGCTGATGTCTTCCTTCTTTACCCTTCGAACACGCTTTTTAACGACTTCCTTACTCACTTTATCCTCCAAGAATTACACGTTTTCTATCTGCCAGTCTATTTCCTGCAATCCGTTTTCCCTCAAAAACGCATTGGTCTTACTGAATGGTTTGCTTCCGAAAAATCCTCTGTAGGAGGATAACGGACTTGGATGCGGTGCCTTTAGGATCATATGCTTTGGATTGGTCAGCATGCTTTCCTTCATCTGTGCCGGTCTGCCCCATAAAATAAATACCATTGGTCGATTCTGCTCATTCAGTACACGAATCGCCGCATCCGTAAACTCCTCCCATCCGATACCGCGATGAGAATTTGCCTGATGTGCCCTTACTGTCAATACCGTGTTCAGCAAAAGAACCCCTTGCTCTGCCCACTTTGTCAGATAGCCGTTATTCGGCACATAACATCCCAAATCATCCTGTAATTCTTTATAGATATTCACCAACGATGGTGGAATCTCTACATCCGGCTTCACAGAAAAGCACAATCCATGCGCCTGTCCCACATCATGATATGGATCCTGTCCTAATATCACCACCTTGACATTTTCCAACGGTGTCAGATGAAATGCATTAAAAATATCATCTGCCGCCGGAAAAACCGGTCTGGTATTGTACTCCTGTACAATCGTCTGGTGCAGCTTTTTATAATATGGTTTTTTGAATTCATCCTGCAGCGCAGGAAGCCAGTCATTGCTGATGGCTGCCATATGGATCGCCTCCTATAGCCTGACAGAGATCTTTCTGTCACGCAAATACTGTTTCAAGTCATAAATCTCCAGTTCTTTATAATGGAATAAGGATGCCGCCAGTGCCGCATCTGCTTTTCCTTCTGTCAGTGCCTCATAAAAATGCTCTTTCGTCCCGGCTCCCCCTGATGCAATGACCGGAATACTGACATTCTCAGATATCAATCTGGTCAGTTCCAGATCATATCCCGCCTTTGTTCCATCACAGTCCATGCTAGTTAAAAGGATCTCTCCGGCACCCAGCCTGTCTGCTCTCATCGCCCATTCGACCGCATCTATGCCGACATCGACCCTGCCACCATTTTTATAGATATTCCATCCGCTTCGATCAGCACGTCTCTTTGCATCAATGGCAACAACCACACACTGGTTTCCGAACTTCTCCGCTGCCTCGCTGATGAGATTCGGATGATCGATTGCCGAGGAATTAATGGAGACCTTGTCTGCTCCTTCTCTCAGAATCGCTCTAAAGTCTTCTACCGTCCGGATACCACCGCCAACCGTAAACGGGATAAATACCTTTTCCGCAACAGCACGCACCATATCCACTACTGTATTTC
>CAYRJT010000219.1:0-4914 GCA_964424675.1 uncultured Lachnospiraceae bacterium | reverse complement strand
AGTTTGTCATTGACAGCGGTAAAATGCTGGAACGTGGTAAGCTGATTGATTTACGACCCAATACCAGATTCGTGCACTTTCCGAAGCATCGCCACAATTACGTGGAAATTGTCTATATGTGTTCCGGTACAACAACGCATATCATCAATGACCAGACCACGATTACCTTGAAGCAGGGAGAACTGCTCTTTTTGAATCAAAATGCATCTCAGGAGATCCTGCCTGCCGGTGAAGACGATATCGCGATTAATTTCATTATCCTGCCGGAGTTTTTTGATATGTCCTTTTCCATGATGAAGGATGAAAACGTACTGCGTGATTTTCTGGTTGGTTCCCTGCGTCAGGACTTTCGCATGGGAGATTATCTGCACTTTCAGGTAGCCGATATCCTGCCGATTCAGAATCTGATGGAGAACATGATCTGGTCACTGCTCAACAAGCAGCCCAATCGTCGTTATATCAATCAGACTACGATGGGTCTGCTCTTTCTGCAGCTCATCAACTATACTGACCGAATCAGTCAAAATAATCCGGCACAATATGAACAAAACCTTGTATTTACCTGTTTGAAATATATCGAAGAAAACTATAAAACGGCTTCTCTGACCGAGCTTGCACAGATTACCTCTCTGCCTGCCTATCAGTTAAGCCGCTTTATTAAACAATATTCACATTTTACCTTCAAAGAGCTGCTGCAGCAAAAGCGTCTGAATCAGGCTGCCTTCCTGCTCTCCACCACAAAGCTTCCGGTAGAGCATATCATCGCTGCTGTCGGCTACGACAACACAAGCTACTTCCACAAAATCTTCCGTGAGCATTTCCTGACAACACCTCGTGGCTACAGATGTGCGGAAATAGAACAATAATACCATAACAGACATCTATGTGTATCTTATCCTCTGCTTACAGGAAAAATACATCCTTATACCAGCGCAATGATTCTGTATACGCCTGATATACGTCCTCCATACCAAGATTCATAACGATCATCAGACGGGATACCTCCTGCCAGTTGGCATTTTCGTACTGCTGCATAAATTCCATAACCGGAGCAAGCTCTCCCTTTTTCTCCACCAGTGCATTTGTAATCTCTTTTGAGACGTTGACCCTTTTCAGTGCCTCCTCCATCGGGAGATTGAGGATCAGATCCAGCACGGAAAACAAGCCCATCAGGAAAAGCTCTGAAGACTTCATGGTCAATCCGAAGTACGGAGCCAGAAGTTCTGCATATTTTGCACGTAACAGTGATAATCTGGTCACCTCATTCGGTCTGTCTGAACATAGCTCCTTGGTCACTGCTGTGTTGATCCATCTCTTTAATTCCTTCTGCCCTAACATTGCAGCAGCATGTCTGATGGTTGTGATACCGGAATTCACGCTCATCCTGTTGACCATTTTCAACAGCTCCACTACCAGTGCAGTATCACGGCCTATGATATCCGCCGCCTTCGTCAATTCAAAGTCTTCATCATTGACCATTTTCAACAGCTCCAGATAATTAGTCTTCAAAGGTGCAACCTTCGCCTCACCCTTAGTAACCGGCAGACGATAGAAATCGCCTTCAAACATCAGAAAGTTCTCATCCATTTTATACTCGTCAAACTGCTCCTGTGTACCGATATTGCCTACACAGATTTTGATATTCGGGTACACCTGATTAAAATAGATCTTTGCCTTCATCACATCGATTTTCTTACAATCCAAAATGATATAATCCATCAGTTTCAGATACTCTCTGCGTGTTTCAAACTCTGAAATCGGTATCTTCCTGGCCGCAAGCTTGTAGCCTGACTGCTTTAATTCAATCAGTCTGCGGATATACATCTCCTCATTTGGAACCGTATCATCAAACAGCAGAACCAGCTGCTTTTTCTGCATTTTGCACTGCTCGTCGATATCTGAAAATACTGCTATATTTCCAACCGGTACAAATACATCAGTGCCCGGTGATAATGTGTCCATCCCCATCGCCTGTATGATCTCCAGACCATTCACACGTCCTGCTCCGTCATTACGTCCAAAGCCCTGAGATGCAGGATTCAGAAGATAATTCTGTTTCTGGGAAAACAGAGAATAAGCACTGACCTTCATATCTTTATCAAAGAAGGGAATTAGCGTTGCAAGCATATTTCATGCCTCCTTTACAAATGTAAACTATCTATGCTCAGTATAACAAAATGTGGCGAATTTTACAAGAAATTCGCCACACTTTGATAGCCACTTTGATGAATTCTGATCAATCCAGATGAAAGACATTTTTCAGATCGACACATACCGGACTGTTGTCCGGATTGGTCTCCATGACAGGAGCCATAAAGTCCCACCATTTACGGTTGATGGCAGTGTCTGCGCTCTTTGCCCACTTTTCTTCATCTTCTACTTCAATGTATCCAAACAGGATATTGGTTTCCTTATCCCAGAAGATTGTATAATTCTTTCCGCCATATTCGTGGATCATATCAGCCATCTCAGGCCAGAGTTCATTATGACGTTTTTCATATTCATCCTGCATGCCTTCATACAGCTTCATTTTAAAACCCTTGATCATATCATAAACCTCCTTTAATTGTAGCATAAACTATCCTGATCTATTCAGCAAGTCCTGCATTATTTTAATGATATCTGCAAAATTACCCGCTCCTGAAAGAAGCGGGTAACCCTGTCTGTTTATTTCTCAACCCAAATTAGTAGATTGTCTTCCACTCTTCGATATTCTCAGGACTGAACATGAACGGAGGTCCTAAGATTACTTCTGTACCACCATCCTCAGCTGCTACGATAGAATAATCTCCAAGGTCACCTGCTGTGAATTTATCTCCATCTGCACCTGTGATGTTGCCTTCTACAAGAGCGATAGATGTGTATGCTGCCAGACGTCCGATATCAATCGGGTTCCACAGGAACATATAAGGACAAGACTTGTCAGCACCGATGTAGTCAGCCATTTCAGAAGGAAGTCCAAGACCTGTCAGCTTGCATGCTGAGCCTTTATCCTGGAGAACCTTGCCTGCTGCCATGATCCCTACTGTAGTCGGAGCACAGATACATTTCAGATCAGGATAGTTCTTTAACAGAGCCTCTGTCTCATCAACTGATTTCTGGAATTCATCATCGCCATAAGCAATCTTAACGAGCTCAAGTCCTCTTGAATCCTTCTCTAATTCTGCTTCCATAGCTGCGATCCATGCATTCTGGTTTGTAGCCTGGCTTGTCGCTGAAAGGATTGCGAACTGTCCGCCGTCTGCGCCTACAATATCTGCTACTGCATTTACAAGTGTGACACCGATTTCAGTGATACCTGCCTGATTGACATGTACCATACGGCTGTCCTTGTTGACTGCTGAGTCGACTGAGCAAACCTTGATGCCTGCATTCATAGCTGCTGTCAGAGCCGGCTGTAATGCATCTGCATCATTTCCTGCAATTGCAATAGAGTCTACCTTCTGAGCAACAAGCTCATTGATCATTGTGATCTGTGCCTCTGCTGTTGCTGATTCAGGAGCTTTTACGATACATGTAGCGCCTGCTGCTTCGATGACTTCCTGGAAGCCTGCTGATTCCTTCTCATTGTAAGGATTTCCTGCACTCTTTACCAGGATTGCCATTGTCTTTCCTGCTACACCACCCTCTGCGGGTGCTGCTGCGTCTGCTGCCGGTGCTGCATCTGCTGCGGGTGCTGCTGCATCTGCTGCCGGAGCTGCTGTGTCTGCTGCCTTGCTGCCACAGCCTGCCAGTAATGCTGCTACCATAGCTACACTGAGTACTGCACTAAGTAACTTTTTCTTCATTTTTGGTTTTCCTCCCTAAATAATGAATTTTTGTTTTAGTAATCTTCCTTCATGATTCCGAGAATTGATTACCGGTTCCTTTTATATAAGCGGTATCTACCGTTTATATCAGATTGACTTTGCATTGATTACTCTGCCTTTGCTGTTTTATGAAATAATTCCTTAAGTCTTTCTCCCAGATTCAGGTTCGGTACCATGACTGCAAAGATCAGCAGCGCACCAATAATAATCAGCATTGCCTGTGATGGTACATTGACCAGCCCAAGACCATATCTTAGGAAGCCAATGATAAAGATAGAGATGATGGCTCCGATAAATCTGCCCTTTCCTCCAGAGGTTGAAAATCCTCCCAGTACCACCATAGAGATTGCATCCAGTTCATATCCTTCTGCTACGTTAGGTCTGGTACTTCCCATACGTGCTGTCAGGAACAATGCTGTAACTGCTGAAAACAAGCCCGTCAAGGTAAATACAATACATCTGATTCTCTGTACATTGATCCCTGCATATCTGCTGGCAACACTGTTGCTGCCGATTGCATATAGTCTTCTTCCAAACGTCGTCTTATGGAGCACCACTCCGAATCCGACTGCACAAATCACAAATATAATCAGCATATAGGGCACTGGTCCGATCGTACCCCAGTAGAGATTACTGAACCATGTAACACTTGTCAGCCCCGTCGCTGCCTGATCCTCCAGCATCATCGTGGCAATTCCCCGATACAGGATCTGTGTACCCAGTGTCACGATCATTGGCGCAAGCTCCGGGAACTTTGACAGAATCAAACCATTAATCAGTCCGCAGATCGTACCTGTCAGCAGGCAGATGATGACACATATGCCCATCGGCAGTCCAAAGTTTGCATAAGCAACACCCATTGTAACTGACGACAGTGCTACAATGGCACCGACTGAAATATCAATATCTCCGAGCACCAGTATGTATGCCATTGGTAATGCTACAAAAGCTTTTTCCAGGAATGAAGATGTTGCTGTAAATAATCCGGATACGCTCATATAATATGGTGAAATAAATGCGTTCATAATATTAATGACGATAAATATCAGCAGCAGGAACACTTCCCATTGGAGGAAACTCTTTTTCAGTGAAAATTTCTTTTCTG
>CAYRJT010000218.1:0-4965 GCA_964424675.1 uncultured Lachnospiraceae bacterium | reverse complement strand
GCTCATGATTGCCAAAACTAATGGTACCATTCTTCTCTGTACGAATTAATTCCTGTACTACTGACATTTCTTTTGTCCTCCTATTGACAAGCTTTTGTGGTTTTAGATAGTTACATCATACATCATTGGTTTATTTCTGACAATGGTTCAGATGACTTATTTTATTGAAAATCTGACCTCATTTTTCACCATGGATACAATCACGGTATCGCCCTGTTTCACTCTGTGATTCAGAACCTCTTCTGCCAGTTTATCCTCCAGCATATTCTGTATGGCACGCTTCAGTGGCCGTGCTCCGTACTTCTTATCGGCTCCCTTTTCTACGATATGATCCTTGACTGCATCTCTGACCGTCAGATGTATATTCATCTGCTCCTCTGCTCTCTTACTGAGATCCTTAATCAGCAGTGTGACAATCTGTTTCATGTTTTCTTTATTCAATGCATGGAACACGATAATCTCATCAATACGGTTAATAAACTCCGGTTTGAAGATTCGCTTGACTTCCTCCATGACACCGGACTTCATCTTGTCATAGTCCTGCTTTTCATCTTCTTTTGCAGAGAATCCCAGTCTTTTCGGATCTACGATCCTCTGGGCTCCGGCATTGGAGGTCATGATAATCACACAGTTCTTGAAGCTCACCTTGCGTCCGGTAGAATCCGTAATGTGTCCATCATCCAATACCTGCAGCAGTACATTAAATACGTCCGGATGAGCCTTCTCGATCTCATCAAAGAGTACAACTGAGTAGGGATTGCGGCGTATCTTCTCTGACAGCTGTCCGCCTTCATCAAATCCAACATATCCCGGAGGTGAACCAATCAGCTTGGATACTGTGTGTTTCTCCATATATTCTGACATATCGACACGGATCATAGCATTTTCACTGCCGAACAATACCTCTGTCAGTGCCTTGGAGAGCTCTGTTTTGCCGACACCGGTAGGTCCCAGGAATAAGAAAGAACCAATCGGACGGTTCGGAGATTTCAGGCCGACACGGCTTCGTTTGATTGCCTTGGCAACTGCCGTAACAGCTTCATTCTGCCCGATCACGCGCTTCTGCAGCTCACTCTCCATACGGATCAGCTTCTTGCCCTCTGCCTCTACCAGCTTCTTGACCGGGATCTTGGTCCACTCTGATACAATATCTGCGATCTCATTTTCATCTACCTGTGGGCGGTGTTCATATAGGCTCTTTTCATACTTCGCCACTTTTTTATCATAGGATGCCTTCAGCTTCTCCTGCTGGCGGCCAAGCACCCCTGCCTCAGCGTAGTTTCCTTCCTTCAGCAGCGCAACCTTTTGATCTTCCATCTGTCTGAGTTCTGCTGCCGTCTTTTCCAGTGCCGCCGGTTTCCCCAGCTTGCCCAGTCTGACCTTTGCAGATGCTTCATCTATCAGATCAATGGCTTTGTCAGGCAGCTTTCTGTCATTGATATAGCGTTCGGACATATTCACAGCCGCTTCAATGGCTGCATCGGTAATCGTCACACCGTGGTGTTCTTCATATTTTCCTTTGATTCCCTGCAGGATTTCTATCGCTACCGAAATGGTCGGTTCCTCTACATTGATTGGCTGGAATCTGCGTTCCAGTGCAGCATCCTTTTCAATATGTTTGCGGTATTCATCATAGGTCGTTGCCCCGATCAGCTGTATCTCGCCTCTGGCAAGAGACGGCTTTAAGATATTGGATGCGTCAATCGCTCCCTCGGCACCACCTGCACCAATGATCGTGTGCAGTTCATCCACAAAGAGCAGGATATCTCCCGCCGTGATGATTTCCTTGATCACGCGTTTGATTCTCTCCTCGAACTCACCCCGGTATTTGCTGCCTGCGATCATACCGGACAAATCCAGTGTGAGAACTCTTTTATCTTTCACCGTATTGGGTACATCGCCCTCTACGATACGCATAGCCAGTCCTTCTACGATTGCCGTCTTGCCGACTCCCGGATCGCCAATCAGACACGGGTTATTCTTCGTGCGTCTGCTGAGTGTCTGTATAATGCGTGTAATCTCTGTCTGTCTTCCGATCACCGGATCGAGTTTTCCCTCCGCCGCCAGTGCGGTCAGGTCTCTGCTGTACTGATCCAAAGTCTGTGTCGGACTTTTTGTCTTCTTTTTACCGTTCTTCAGTCCCTGTATTTCTTCTGCATATCTGGCCGGATCCTCTCCTATGGACATCAGGATCTCCGCATACATCTTCTGTTGATTGACCCCTACGGTCGTTAACAGTCTGGATGCCACACTGACAGGATCCTTGATAATCGCTAACAGCAGATGCTCTGTCCCGATCCCGTTTGATTTCAGTCTGACAGCCTCCTGTCTGCTGCCCTCCAGGATATCCTGTGCACGCGGAGTAAAGCCGTCACGCTCTGCTACTGCAACTGCCTGATCCGGGGCAATCAGCTGCTCGATCAGCTCGATCAGCTGGTCTTCTTCTACACCGTTTGCAAATAAGACCTTGGAGGCTACTCCTGTTCCTTCACGGATCAGTCCGAGCAGAATGTGCTCTGATCCGACATAACCGTGTTTTAATTCTCTGGATATTTTACATGCAAGCTCCAGTGCCTGCTGCGCCTTTTCCGTATACTGCATTGGCATGTGTTATGCCCTCCTTAATGATAAATCATTCTGTTTATTCTTATGAATAAGTATCATAAATCTCATCAATCAGATCATGTATCTCTTCTCTTGAGATATTTTTCAGACACCCCTTGGCCAGTACAATCGTCAGATCCCGTTTCATCTCTTCGATTGCCTTGAGTTTATCAATATCAATCGCAATCATGGCTCCGTGCCGTCTGTCTACCTTCACGATGCCCTCCTGTCGGAGTACAGTGTAGGCTTTATTGACAGTGTGCATATTAATACCGATGTCATCTGCCAGCTGTCGGACAGAGGGCAGCATATCACCCTCCTGAATCTGTGAAGTAGCCACGCCCAGAATGATCTGGTTTCTGAGCTGCATATAGATAGCCTCATCACTGTTAAAATCAATTTGTACCTCTATAATCATATGATCCACCTTCTTTGAACTGTATCATTGATGCGTTTGTATCTTTTGTTATATACATACTAGCACAACTAGTCTGATTTGTCGAGTCATAATGATCATGATTATCTTAGCACGGCAGGCAGGCCCGTACTTTCCATATAAGAAGACAGGCTCATGCAGATCAGGACTCTGTCGATGTCATGCTCCTTGATATATTGATTCAGTCCTTGTTTATAGTAACGCGGATCAATCAAATGCAGCTCAGAAAAATCAGCGGTCAGAAACGGGGCCATACTGTCCATATAGGAGTCCCGGACGATGAGCAGCTTCTCCTGTCCCGCTTCCGGGTTTTGGATGACTACTATAGGCTGGTTTCCACCAAGGAAAACGGTATACTGGTTTTTCTCCTGCAGATGCTCCTTTGCATATAGTCTGCCCTCTTTGTACTTTGAGCCATCAAACACCGTAACGCCGATATTGCCCTCCGGTACGTAGGCATGTATCTCATCCGGACAGATCCAGGGCAGCGGTACATCCGAGTACAGGGTTCCTCTAAAGTTGTCTGACAGCAGTCTGTCCGGATACTCCGTAACTGCCGGTGCCGGAAAGCCAGTCGCCTCTGCATATGCCGCATAGGCATAATATGCTCCCAGGCTGGTCCAGTGATGGTCCGTGTGATAAAAAATAGACTCCTCATCATGTGCAGCCAGAGTATCATACAGATCAATACAGTTTACATAATATCTGTCCTGTTGTTTCTGTGAAGCTTCTGTACCCTGTCCAACTGTCTGGTACACATCCTGTATCATGGCTTTCTGATCCACATATGGTGCATCTGACGGCAGCTTTGCAGACCAGATATCAACCGCACCCGGAATCAGGGCAAAGTCAACCGGCACTTCTGCAGCTTCAGCATATTGTATCAGAGCAGCGTTATTTTTATCCAGACGTTCTCTGTTGACAGAAAGCTTCCTGAGCAGTGTATCATCTTCGGCATAGTACACGTCTCCAAATTCTCTGACTCCGAGTACATATGTCTTGATCTTTGACAGTCGTACAAAATAATCCCGCATGGCAAAGTGGTCATTCAGCCAGACCTCAAACTTCTCCTCAAAGCTGCCATCCGCTATACTGCTGAAGGAAACCGCCGGCAGCTCTGCCAGATAGCGATTCTCCATCTCAGAAAATGTTCGTTTCGGCATCAGCAGGCCAAGCAGGCTCATCCCAAAAATCCATATGATCAAGACTCCTATTATGATCTTCTTTTGCATTGCATTCCCTTCTTTATGTTAACCATATGACAAACTACTATTGATGTCCCATGCACGCTGAGGCAAATCGTCCGCTTTCACGATTGATTTTCCAGGCTCGCACTCAAAATCTAAAGTATAAAAACGGATTATAGGTCGAATCTACGATGACCGCCGTAGATAAGACCAGTCCAAACAGCAGTATCACCGGTGTCAGTACCCGCTGTACTTTCATGGACATTGTTCTGTAAAGCTCCGTCACAGCAGGCGCAGAAGCAATACACAGAATGAGCAAAATCAACGCATAGGAGATCAGATAGTATACATCCTGCGTCTGTATCAATCCGTTTTCCCCAAAGCCGAACATTCTGCTGATCATCGTCATGCACATTCCCAATGAATCACAGGCAAATATCGCCCACCCGGTTACGACAATGACCAGTGTATAGATATGTCTCAGAATCCGCGGCCACTGATCCATCCTCTTCAGCAGCCATAGCTTCTCAATCATCAGTAAAACTGCATAATACAGACCCCACAGCAGAAAATTCCATGCTGCACCATGCCAGATACCTGTCACTGCCCATACAATCAGGATATTCAGGATATTGCGCCATTTGCCTTTCCGGTTGCCGCCAAGCGGAATATAGAGATATTCTTTAAACCATGTTGACAGAGAGATATGCCATCTTCTCCAGAAATCCGTGATAGAAT
>CAYRJT010000217.1:0-4981 GCA_964424675.1 uncultured Lachnospiraceae bacterium | reverse complement strand
TAATGTATAAAATCACTCAGGGGCATCAAATTCTTCATTGTCGAGGAATTCGTCGAAGGCGTCGGCTACGGCTTCGTATACGGCATCATCTTCGATGTAGGTCAGAGTAGGCTCTGCATTGACATCATTTTCATCTTCATCATATTCATAGAACCAGACTTCTCCGTCGTTGCTTTCTCCCTTTTCATCCAGGGGGAGAAGTGCGATATAGTCTTTTTCGGCTACTGTAAGAATCGTAATGATGGCACAATTGACTTTCGTGCTGTCATCTAACTCGAGTTCAACGGTCATTTCCTCATCTTGTTCGATGTCTGATACAGGTGTATTTTCTTGTTTATCCATAAGGACTCCTTTCGAGGCAGAAATTTTATCTGTGTAAAGATTTTGTTAATCATATTCTACACAATCTATGTCTATAATTCAAGGGGAATTGTGAGAATGTTTTCGACATAATGATATATTTTTTTATATTTTACTAATTTCGTTGACAATGGACTGAATTGTACTTAAAATAGATAATGATGGATTCTATATTGATATCAGGTTTTGGATACAGAGGATACTCATGGATAACTCAGAGAAGATTGAAAAACTGAAGAAAATGGTTGAGAATACAAATAACATTGTTTGTATGCTTGGGGTAGGCATGGGTATGGAATGTGGTCTGCCAAACAGATGGAGCAATGAAGAAGCATATCGTGTTGAAAAAGAATATCGATATTCTCCTGAGGAAATTTATTCGGCCGTTTTTTTTAATACAAGAACAGAATTGTTTTTTGATTATTATAAAAAGGAATGTTTACATCTGGATGTTCATCCGAGCGAGGCATATGACGCTTTAATCAAGTTAGAGAATATGGGCAAATTAAAAGCATGCATCACCCATAATATTCAGAGTATGGCCGCTCAGGCCGGCGTAAAAAATGTCATAGAATTACATGGATCCATTCATGATAACAGATGTCAGAAATGCGGAAAGCAGTATCCGGCACAATACATAAAAGATGCAGTTGGTGTGCCTTTATGTGAAAACTGTAAGTCTCCGATCAGACCGATGGTAAAGCTGCAGGGAGAAATGATGCGGAATGACAGAATGACAGAGGCAGCCAATGTGACTGCACAGGCAGAAATGATTATGGTTTTGGGCATTAATCTGAATCACCCAATGGTGAAGACGTTTACAAATTATTATCAGGGAAATCAATTAATTTTAATTACGAAAAACGAACATTTTACGGATAAGAACGCAGATCTATGTATTCATAGTGAGGTGAAAAGTATCTTGCCGTTGATTGTATGAGATTGGCTAAATGAATAGAGAGGGAAAACTTCTGAATATGAAAAAAGCGCAATATCAATATCAAAAAGGCGTACCACAGCCTCTTGGCGTTACTAGATGTGGAGATGATTATAATTTTGCAATCAGTCTTCAACGAGATTGTCAATGTATTCTGTTGATCTATCATTGCGGTGAAAAAAAAGCATTTCTTCAAATCCCTGTTACGAAAGAGTATGCAACAGGAACGGTATACAGTGTACGAATCCTGAATTTCAAAGAAGCTGAATTTGAATATTCTTATTTAGTAGATGATCGGCCATTGCTTGATCCATATTCGACTGCATTAAGCGGAAGAAACAAGTGGGGAGCAGGAACTGCAGGAGGTGCAGAAACAGTACATTCAAAAATATCCGGCAGTATGTATCACTGGGAGCACGATCAGCGTCCAAAGCATCCGCTTGAAAATGTTATGATGTATTCCCTGCATGTAAGAGGCTTTACGAAGCATTCTTCATCTGGGGTAAAGGCAAAGGGAACCTATCAGGGAGTGACAGAAAAAATACCTTATTTTAAGGAGCTGGGAGTGAATCAGATTGAATTACTTCCGGCTTATGATTTCTATGAGACAGCTGATGAAGAAGAATCATCAAACGATGATCATCCGTTCAGAAATCATGCGTCTGTCTATGAAACAACAGAGGAGGATCAATCTCCAAGGGTAAATTACTGGGGCTTCACCGATGGCTTTTATTTCACACCAAAAGCATCTTATGCATATGGTGAGGATCCGGTATCAGAATATAAGGATCTGGTAAAGACACTTCATAAAGAGGGCATCGAGCTGATTATGCAGTTCTACTTTCCAGAAAGCATAAACCGGAATCTGATTCTGGACTGTATCTGTTACTGGGTGCTGGAATATCATATTGACGGTGTCCATTTGCAAGGAACGAACCTGCCAGTCACCTTGATTGCAACAAATCCGCTGCTGGCTGATACAAAGATTTATTATTATGATTTTGATACAGAAACTATTTGTAAAGGAACGCGCCTGGGAGACAGCAAAAACCTTGCAGTCTACAGACAGGAATATGCAGATGATATGAGAAAGTATCTGAAAAGTGATGAGGATATGCTGAAGGCCTTTACCTATCACATGAGACATGTTCCGAAAGAGACGGGTATCATTCATTATATTTCGCAATATGAGGGCTTTACATTATATGATCTGGTTTCCTATGATTGCAGGCATAATGAAGCGAACGGAGAGGATAACAAGGACGGGAACAGCTATAATTACAGCTGGAACTGCGGATATGAAGGTCCTACCAGAAAAAAAGCAATTCTGGAGCTTCGAAAGAAGCAGATGAAGAATGCACTTACATTTTTACTTTTGAGTCAGGGCACTCCGATGATTTATGCGGGAGATGAATGGGCCAATTCACAGCTTGGAAATAATAATCCATATTGCCAGGATAATGCTGTAGCATGGACCGAATGGAAACAGAACAGATTCAGCAAAGAAGTGTATGAGTTTACAAAAAATATGATTTCCTTCAGAAGAGAACATCCGATACTGCATCAGCCGGATGAACTCAGAATTATGGATTATATATCCTGTGGATATCCGGATCTGTCTTATCACGGAGAGTCTGCATGGTATCCGAAATTTGACAACCATATCCGTCATATCGGAATGATGTTTTGTGGAAAATATGCCAGAATTAATCATAATCAAGAGGACAGTTTCCTGTATGTGGCATTTAATATGCATTGGGATATACATGCATTTGGTCTGCCAAAGCTTCCTAAGAATATGAAGTGGTATCTGAAGATGGACACCGGAGCAAGGAACGGGAGAGATTTTTACAAAGATCATGAAGAAATACTTTTGGAAAATCAGGATCAGCTGACGATAGCTGAAAGATCAACGGTTGTGCTGATTGCACTCTGAACGTCTTTGTGCTAGAATAATCAGGTTGATTCACAAGAGGAAAGAATAAAGGAGAACGGAAATGATAGATGGTAAAAAGGTATTATTCAGTGGCATGCAGGCAACGGGAAATCTGACACTCGGAAATTATCTCGGGGCATTAAAGAACTGGGTTACGATGAGTGATGAATATGAATGCTTTTATTGTGTTGTAGATGAGCACTCTATCACAATCAGACAGGATCCTGCAGAGCTTCGAAAGAGAGCAAGAGCACTATTGACATTATACATTGCAGCAGGATTGGATCCTGAGAAGAACTGCATTTATTATCAGTCACATGTATCCGGCCATGCTGAGCTTGCATGGATTTTAAACTGCTATACTTATATGGGTGAACTGAACAGAATGACACAGTTCAAGGATAAATCAGCAAAGCATGCAGACAATATCAATGCCGGATTGTTTACGTATCCTGTATTGATGGCTGCTGATATACTGCTGTATCAGGCAGATGTTGTTCCTGTCGGGATCGATCAGATGCAGCATCTGGAAATCACAAGAGATATTGCTCAGAGATTTAACAGTATTTACGGTGACGTATTCACCATTCCGGAAGGCTATCTTGGTAAGGTTGGGGCAAAGATCATGAGCCTGCAGGATCCATCCAAAAAAATGAGCAAGTCTGATGAAAATCCAAATGCAAGTATCTATCTGATGGATGATCCTGATACGATTATGCGCAAGTTTAAAAGGGCTGTTACTGATTCTGAGGCCTGCGTCAGATATACAGATGAGCAGCCGGGTGTCAAAAATCTGATTGATATCTATGCAGCCTGTACAGGAAAGCTTCCAACGGACATCGAACGAGAATTTTCCGGAAAAGGATATGGTGACTTTAAAGAGGCTGTAGGAGAGAGTGTTGTATCTGTTTTAAAGCCCGTACAGGATCGTGTGGCACAGCTGTCAAATGATAAGGCATATATTGATCAAATGATCAAAAAGAATGCTGAAAAGGCCGATTACTATGCAACTAAGACCTTGCGTAAGGTACAGCATAAGATTGGTTTCCCTGATAGGATCAGATAAGAAAAACGATTAGGAAAGGAGAGTGGCTGTGATGTCAGAGGAAAAAGAAAAAACACTGGAAGAGGTCATGAAGATTCTTGAACTTCAGGAGGAAATACTTCAGTTCACACATTTCACCAATGCAGATGCATGGGAACTGGGAAATATCATGGTGGCAGAAGCAAAGAAAAGAGAACTGCCGGTTGCCATCAGTATCAGGCTGAATAACGGACTTGTTGTATTTCAGTATATGTTTGATGGTAAGACGCCGATGAATGAGGATTGGATCAGAAGAAAATTCAATACGGTCAGAGATACGGAGTCGAGTAGCCTGTTCCTTTATACGAAATTAGAGAAAACGGAACGTACCATGCAGGATGTGTATATGGATGAACATATTTATGCCAATTCCGGCGGAGGCTTCCCAATCAGAATCGAAGAGGTTGGAGTGATTGGAGCGGTCATAGTTTCAGGATTAAATCATGTTGCGGATCATGATCTTGTGATCAAATGTCTCTCAAAATATCTGCATACCGATGAGGTGCCAAGAATCAAAGATGTATATTAACCAAAAAGTGTCCGGCGGATTCGCACGGACACTTTTTTGATCATCATTATTCTGACTTTACTTCTTTCCATAACTGGTTATAATACTCATCCATTTCTTCACCGAGATAGGAGAATGTAGATAATTTGTATTGTG
>CAYRJT010000216.1:0-4993 GCA_964424675.1 uncultured Lachnospiraceae bacterium | reverse complement strand
AGCACAACAGCAGGACAATGGCAGACTCAGCCGCATCTTTGATATGCATCCCGACCACCGCATTTGATGCCACACACATCAGATACCATTTTCCATCATTGAGCGGCAGATAGTATGCCAGATAACGCTTTCCTTCGTTTGTATAGCTTAGGAATCCACTCTTTTCTTCTAGTATCTGATAGCGAAAGGCAGCCATATTCTCCTGATCCAGTTTGCATGCCTGATCAAAGTAGTGAAAGGTATCGTCTCCCATTTTCAGGTTTCCGGGATTGGTTGCGCTGGCAATATACTCTCCGCTGTTTGTAAACAGATATGTATTACCATTGTTTTCATAGCTTTTTACACTGATTACCTTTTTCAAGGCTTCCGGCTCATATGTCCCGTACATCATCCCTCTGACAGAGCCTCCGTCCTTCTCATAAATAGGCGCATACGTCACAAAACAGATATCTCCGCTGTACTGGGATATCACCAGTTCAGAAATACCTGAATGTCCTTTCATTGCGTTTTTAAAATAGGGTCTTTGGGATATATCAACCTGATATCGGTCATCATAGATACCGGTTCCGTCTGCCGTAGCTACACACATACGTGTAAACCCGTTATCCTGATTCAGACGATTCAGCAATGCAACTGCCTCATCAGAATGAAGATCATCAAACCCTGCGAATCCGTTTGCCATACCTCTGATCGACGCCAGTGACTCATCCAGCTTTACCTGAACTGTCGTCTCCACCTGCGTCGCATACACCTGCAATTCCCTGTATGCCTGCTGTCTGGCATTGCTGTACAGACGTATGGCATAGCAGATAAATGCCGCTATTACAAAGACTATCATCAAAGCCGTTATCACATGCCGGATCCGCTTTGTATTCATTTTTTGCAAAACGTCGTCCCCCTGAGTTTTATAACCATCCTGTTATGTTTCCCTGAATATGCTTTGCGATCGTCTCGTACAGTAATTTGGGATCGACCGGCTTCGCAAGATGATCATTCATTCCGGCTTCAAAAGAACTCTTTTCATCCTCTGCAAATGCATCTGCCGTCAATGCCACGATCGGTATCGTTGCAGCGTCGCTCCTTTTTAATGTCCGGATTGTTTTCGCTGCAGTGACTCCGTCCATAACCGGCATTCTCTTATCCATCAGAATCAGATCATAATAACAGGAGGAGGATTTGCGGAACATCTCCACACCCTGCGCTCCATCCGCTGCGCAGTCTACAAACATTTCCTTCTTACCAAGCAGTGCCATGATGATCTCTGTATTCAAAGGATTATCCTCACACAACAGAATATGCCTTCCTGTCAGCACTTCCACCTCTGTTTCTACCATTTGCTGTTCATCAGGCTCTGTTGTTGTATCATAAGACAGCTCTACCGTAAATGTCGTTCCCTCTCCTAACTGACTGGCAACTGATATACTGCCGCCCATCAGTCCTACGGTCTGTTCCACAATCGCAAGTCCCAGTCCCGTCCCCTGACCGCTGATGATGTCCTTTCGGTTTTCCTGCGCAAAGCTCTCAAAGGCATGCGGTAAGAATTCCTCGCTCATTCCAATGCCGGTATCCCGTATGGTATAGCGCTGTTTCAACAGATTATTCTGGTATGATATTGTTTCTATCACGAAGTCGATACTGCCTCCGCTGGATGTGAATTTTACGGCATTCGATAGCAGGTTGATAAATATCTGTTCAAATCGCACCTTGTCAGTCAAGATCCAGTCGCATGTCCTGCCATGAGTTGTAAAGCTGAACCTGATTCCCTTCTGTCTGCACGGACCTCCAATGACAGTATCCAATGTATTATAAAATGCAGCCAGCGAATATGGTGCCGGCTCCAGAACCATTTTCCTGCTTTCTATTCTGGACATATCCAGTACATCATTGATGATTCCAAGCAGATACTCTCCTGAAGCATGAATTTTAATCAGATACTCATTTTTCTGTGCCTCAGTGGCATCCTCCATCATCTCGTGTCCCGATAAAGCAAGAATGGCATTCAGCGGTGTTCTCATATCATGGCTCATACGCGATACAAACTCACTTTTTGCCAGATTTGCTTTATTTGCAAAATCCACTGCCTGCTGCAGAATCTCCTTCTGATGCTGTTCTTCCTCATAGAGATTTGTGATATCATGCCGTGATAATACGATATCCGAGTGTGTATCATCCAGATAAAAAGCAGTTATTCTCTTTCGTTGATATTCCTGTTCAGAATCATGTTCTGTTGCTTTCATCCGATAGGTCAGAGTAATCTTATCCTCTGTCTCCAATGCTTTGACTATATGTTCAGGATGAAAGAAGGTCTCACATTTCTGCACGTCATCCGCATGTACATCCGATTCGATCAGTTCTGTAACTCGATCCCGAAAACAGAAGAGCTGATTTTTCTCATACGGGGACATACCCTCTTTGACTCTCAGCAGATATGCCTTGCCGTTCTTGACATGCAGTAATAATATCGCTTCCATTTCTTCATCAATGATACTGTCCAGTGCCAGTTGTCCCTTTTTCTCCATATCAATATTGATTATATTAATAAATGCAACCTTTTCATTGACATTCGGCTTTTTCATGATGATCGCTTTTGCTCTGACCCAATAAAATTCCTGATCAAAGAGTATGCGACGGTAATCCAGCGATACACTTGTTTCTCCACGGGCAGCTGCTTTTCGAAGCGCTGCCACAAAAATGGTGCCTCTCACCGCTGCCCGGTCCTCCGGCATGACACGCGCCAATATTTCTTTACGTATGTCATCTGAGGTATGTACGGAAGCCTTCATGCTCGGAACATCTGATAAGCTGGATTGATACTCCTCAATGGTATCCGTTGTCAGATTCAATTCGTAATAAATCACAGCATCACTGACCAGCTCGTGGCGTAGCTGCTGTTCATACTCATAACGCTGCCTGACCTCCTGCTGCTCTGTAATATCATCTACGGATATAATCGCTTTGATTGGCTTTCCGCTGTCTCCAAATACAGAAATGGATTCATGACGCTCCCAACGCCATGTACCATCCTTTCGTCTGATATGAATGGTAAGAGAACAGGATTTATTTCCTGCCATAATAGATTCATAAAATTCTATATAGGTTCTTACACTACTGTCACTCAGGATTCTCTGATTCTGAATCGTATAAGGTACATTCATCATCCTGGCCGGAAGACCATACTGTCTGGCATATGCCACAGGCATCGTGAGCATCTGCTGCTCCACATCGTATTCACAAATCACCTTACCGACCTGTGACATTGCCGTTCTCATCTCTTCCTCATGGATACGCTTTACTTCATCTGCAACCTTTCTCTCAGTTACATCAAAAATAACCGTATTGACAATCACCTTTTTTCCCTGTCTCTCCATCGGAGTTCCGCGCAGATTGACCCATTTAAATCCATCCTTTGCAGTATCAATACGAAATGTGATATCAATAGGCAGATAATCTATACACAACTGACGTAGAACTTTCTCTATCTCTGGACGATCATCCTCATACACGATTTCTGTGACATCGCGACACATCATTTCTTGATCATTAGATCTGTGATACCCTGTCAAAACATAGATGCCATCGCTTAGGTATTTACAATTTACACATGCGCCTGTTATCTCAAAGACTGCCAGCCCGCCCGGAATACAGTCTGTCAGCATCTTCAACTGTTCAAAGGCTGCCCTGTACTCTGTCACATCCCTGCCGGTTCCATACAGACCGATCACGTTCCCGTTTTTATCATATAGTAAGTATTTTGAAGTATTGGAATAATGAAGCACGCCATCGTCTGACGGAATGATTTCCAAAACATCAATCATTGCCTTTTTGTTTCTGAAAAGATTAATATCATCCTTACGGTATTTATCTGCAATTGCCTTATCACCAAACAATTCATAGTCTGTCTTTCCGACTGCTTCACTTTCATGGCTCAGACCGACCATTCTGGCAAATGGTCTGCTGCAGCATAAATACTTATAATGACTGTCCTTTACAAAGCTCAGATCTGTAGTGGACTTCATAATTGTCGCCAATACAAGCGGAAGCATCTCATCGGGCAGCATTTCCGCATTGAGTAAATCTGTCTGGGACAGCGAATCAGAATCCTTGTTTTTTTCTTCTTCCTGATTACAAAATCCTGCATCCTCCGGCAGATGTTCCATCAGGATCTTCTGCTTTTCGTCCTCCGTCTGGTCTGAGAGATCAATAAAATAGACATTCAAATATCGTTCCTTCGTATCCGAATATACCAGACGGCCAAAGATCTGCACCCAGATATAGCCCTTACCGTTATGCCTCAGTCTAATCTCCGCATTGATACGTCCTCCGTTGGTTCTCATTGCTGGGATCAGCTTTCGCAGGTTTTTGACATCCTCCTCATGTATCCCTGCAGCCAGATCCTGACCGTATAACTCCATGATCTCGTCACGTGACATACTGACCATTTTGCAGAATTCTTCACTAATATACTGTATGACAGCATTTTCAAATGTTGTATCACTTTCTACCTTGATCCTGCAGAAAGCGTTGTTCGCATCAAACAGTCTTTTACGCAATGCATTGTACTCATCATTCAGTGCTTTTTGATAGCTCTTACGATTCATACCGGTCGTTCCATTCTCATATAATTTATCTGACATTCCTGAAACCTCCATCACGGAAAGAATAATCCGTCCTAACGAATCAGAGAGATCTCCTCACTGATCCCGTCATAGACCGCTGTATCTTTATCAAAATACTCCGGGGTTTTCGGCATATTGCCGGCCCGCAGCAGTTATTCACTAAATGAAATCCTATAAACCAGTCCATTATTATTGCAATAACCTATCATATTGTAACATAAAGTGGAAATATAATACCATATTTTTTTCATATTTTCTCAAAAAAAGTCGAATAATTGTCAATTGTCTGACTTGGTTCTCTATTTCTGTTCATTTTCCAGCACAAATCAGTATTGACTAGCCACCGCAAATAATATATAATACCTTTTGTGGCAAAA
>CAYRJT010000215.1:2387-5012 GCA_964424675.1 uncultured Lachnospiraceae bacterium | reverse complement strand
TAAAGCAGCAGGAACGACGGCCGGTGAAGAAATGTTAAAGGCACTTGAGGCAGCAGGTGTTAAATCAGGAGATATTGGTATCATTAATGTCAATGCAGCTACAGACTCCTGTGTGAACCGTGAAGAAGGTTTCAGAGCAGCATTTGATGGAACGGACTTTCATCTCTTAGAAACACAGTATGGTGAAGGCGATGCAGCAAAGTCCCAGAGTATTGCAGAAAACTATATAACACAGGGCGTTGTAGGTATATTTGGATGTAATGAAGGATCCACTACAGGTGCAGGAAATGCAATTAAAGCATCTGGAAACGCAGGAATTATCGGTGTGGGATTTGACAAATCTGATGCGATACTGAATCTGATTGATGATGGCTTTATCTTATGTACAATGGCGCAGAACCCGGATGTCATGGGATCAGAGGGAGTGAAAGCGTGTGTACAGTCACTGGAAGGCAAGTCACTAGGTGGTGAAGTTGTGGATACAGGAGTATCAGTTCTCTCTAAATAAACAGGTTGTGCAGTATTTATTTTTCAGGGAAACCGTCGAAATGATCGACGGTTTCTTTGAAATTATGTTATGATGAAAAAAAGGAATGTATTTGGGGGAATTCTTATGTGGAAGGTAGTCATAGCAGATGATGAAGAACGTATCTGTCAATTGATTAAAGTGTTGGTTGAGTGGGAACATATTGGGCTGGAATTGGTCGGAACAGCCAGAAACGGACTGGAAGCAATTGATCTGGTTTCATCTCTGCATCCGGATATTCTGATCACGGACATTCGAATGCCCGGATGCGACGGACTGGAATTGATTGGACAGGTTAAGGAATCAATGCCGGATCTTGAAATTGTAATTATCAGCGGGTATGCTCATTTTAAATATGCGCAGACAGCTATTAAATATGGTGTTGGAGAGTACTTATTGAAACCGATTGATAAGGCTGAATTAAATGCAACTTTAGAAAAGATGTGTAAACATATCCAGGATAAGCAGCAACCGGAAGATGGAAAAGATATGATTTGGAAAAGCAATGATAATGACCTGCAAAGATTGCGTAAACAGTTGATTACTGATCTTCTGGAGCAGGAAAAAATTACTTTGACAGAAGAGAATCTGAAGACAGAGTATCATTTGGAAACGGAGCCAGGCAGGTA
Organism: uncultured Lachnospiraceae bacterium; assembly: GCA_964424675.1. Lineage (GTDB taxonomy): Bacteria > Bacillota > Clostridia > Lachnospirales > Lachnospiraceae > JAAYYM01. Next base: position 3,857 of record CAYRJT010000215.1, on the reverse strand, counting down.
CCAGACGTTTTGCATTAAGCTGGATTATGATTCGGTCGAAGTCAATATGTCCACCCTACAGATTATTGAGGATAAAATTCATGATATTTTAGATGCAAATTTGAGACCGGTTTGCCATGAATTGGTATGGAGTATGAGGGAAAGCACTGTTTACGGAGTTATGAACTATTCTACGGCAAAGAAAGATGATATACGCAGAATTATGCGAGACTGCATGAATCAATTAGATGCGCAGAAAAGTCTGTTTGCACCAATTGTCTTTTCTATTTCATTGGGACGTTCTGTTAAATCTGCTCCGGAGATTAGGGATAGTCTGACAGAAAGCAGGATGATTTTAAAAGAGCGTATCGTTGAAGGAACGGGACACCTGTTGGAAACGATGCCTGATTCATCCTTTATTCATGAAGAAAATCTTCTGGAGAAGTATAGACGGAGTATAGTACATGCAGTAGAAGCGCTGAGTATGGACGAAGCGACTGAGGCCGTGAACAAAATGCAGCAGAATGTTATTAAGAGTAAAAAAGCATGCGGCTACGAAATATTGGAACTGGTATTGTCTGCAGGTGATTTTTTTGCACTACAGCTTGAATTAAAAGATCGGCAGATGATACTCGAAAAGTATCATAAAAGTTGTGAGCAATGCAGTTCTATATACATGTTGTTTGACTGTCTGAGAGAATTTCAGACTTCTTTTATAGAAACATTAATTGAAGAACGTGATAATGATGCCCTGCGTCCGATCAGACAGAGTAAGCAGTATATACAGAATCACTATCATGAGCAAATCACACTGGAGGAAGTCAGCAATGAGGTAGGGTTAAGTGCAGGATATTTTAGTGTGTTGTTTAAAAAAGAAACAGGAGAGGGTTTTGCAAAGTTTTTGATTAGTGTCAGAATAGAACAGGCCAAAATACTCTTACGAGAGACAAATCTGTCTATATCAGAAATCTGTAAAAAGGTTGGTTATAATGATCAGAAGCATTTTGTGTCTACATTTGAAAAAGCCTCAGGAGTGAAGCCGGGGACATATCGCAAACTGTATGGGTAATGAAAGAGCAGGTTAGTATGAAACCATTTAAAAATTTAAAGTATGTATCGACCAGAGCATTTATTCTGGGAATGACATTCATTATTTTACTGTCAGTTTATACATTGCTGCAAGGGATTCAGACATTTTCGGGTGAGGTATTATTGTGGCCTTTCATGATTATGGTGGTAATCGGTATTCTGTTAACAGTCATTACCGTCTTTTTCGTAGTACAACCATACCTGAAATCAGAAAAAATAGTGAAAAGATTTCTGAATGGATCTTACATGCCTAATGAAACGGATATGAATCAAGTCGTTCTGACACCATCGTCACAATTGGAGATACAAAAGCTCGATCAGATACTTCATTCATCGCAACTGATGGATGTCAGTAAACGACAGGCGCAGTATCTGGCATTGCAGAATCAAATTAATCCTCAT
>CAYRJT010000215.1:0-2377 GCA_964424675.1 uncultured Lachnospiraceae bacterium | reverse complement strand
CTCGAAAGTATCCGGAGTGAAGCATTGATAGCAGGTCTGGACAGCGTAGCAGATATGACAGAAGCGTTGGCTTCCTTTTTCAGATATACGATCAGTAAGGTGGAAAATCTTGTTTCTGTTGAAGAAGAACTGCAAAACTGCGAAACCTATTTTAGAATACAACAATATCGGTTTGGAGACCGTCTGCAGCTGCATATTGAGTATGATCAAGAAGAATGGGAAGAAATCATACACTGCAGGATTCCCAAACTGACCTTACAGCCGATTCTCGAAAACAGTATTATACATGGAACAGAGCTCAAAATCGGAACCGGGAATTTGAGAATTCAGTTTGAGAGGACACAGAAGAGACTGATTATTCGAATTTCTGATGATGGAATGGGAATGGATGAAGAAACATTGACGAAACTGAATCTGAGACTTGGCAGCAGTGGTAATCAATTGACTGATCATAATGAAGAGTCAAAGGGTGGAATTGCCTTGATCAATGTTAATAACAGAATTCATCTGATTTTCGGTGAAGAGTATGGAATGCATGTTTATTCGATTCTGAATAAAGGAACAGATGTTGAGATCTCAATTCCAATGATTACAAGCGACCGCGAGATCAAGCGGCAGGGAGTATTATCATGAGACAAGAAGTATTTCGGATGGAGAGAGTGACATACTCAGAAGAAGGAAACACTCTTTTAGAGGACTTTAATCTGAATATATTTGCCGGTGAGATCATGGGTTTGATACCGGTCAGTGGTCATGGTATGCAGGCTTTTATTACACTATTAAAACTGAATCAGTCGTTGGATGACGGCTATATTTATTACCGGGAGGAAATCATCAACTCATGGAGAGAGTCTAATCACAGTCATAATAGAATCAGTGTGATACAGGATAAAAGTTGTCTGGTGGAATCATTGACAGTGGCAGATAATATATTTGTGATTCGCCAGGGTTTTTCTAAGAAAATTATGCAGCCGAAGCTGTTGGAGCGACAGTTGGAGCCATTTTTAAGTGAAATTGGTGTTAATATTCAGGCGGGTGAGTATGTAGAGAAACTGTCAACTTTCAAAAGGGTTGTGGTAGAGCTGCTTCGTGCTGTAGTTGCCGGACATCGGTTAATTGTGTTGTCGGAGATCAGTACCTTGGTCGGAGATGCGCAACTGCAGGAGCTATATAGAATCATAAGACATTATGCTGAAAAAGGGTTTGCATTTATCTATATCAGTCCACACTTTGAAGAAATCCTGCAGATTTGTGATAGAACCTCCATTATGCTGAATGGGAGGATAGAGAAGGTCATTCAGAGGGATGAAATGAGGCGTGAAATTCTGATTGATTATACACGGGAGTATGATAAGCTGGTACGTTTGCGTTTGGCCGGGAAAGAAGAACAGCATATAGAAACACAACCCATACTAGAGGCAAAGACAATCAGCGGACAATATATTCGTCAGTTTGACTTTGCAGTACATAAGGGTGAATGTCTGGTTATCCAGAGTCTGAATAACAGAATATTTCATGATATGTTGAATATAGTCGCGGGGGAAACAGAATTGATTGAGGGAAAGATCATCATTGATGGGGTGGAAGAGAAAATTTGTCGAAACCGTAATATTGCAATCGTGCAGGAGTTGCCGACTACATCCATGATCTTTCCAGAGATGAGCTATTTGGATAATCTTTGTTTTGGGTTGGATCATCGCTTGAAATCTGTATGGTTGAAAAAGGGAATTAAGAATAGTATCATGCAGGAGTTTGGACCGACATTAGGTGATGAAATATTTGATCGTCCGATTGACGAATTGAGTGAGAGACAGAAATATCAGTTGGTTTATTTGCGTGTATTGCTGCAAAAGCCCAAGGTGGTATTTTGTGTGCAGCCTTTTAAGGGTGCGGACTTGGCACATCGTAAATATATATGGGAACTGCTCGAAATGATGTTGAAGAAAAATATCGCAGTTGTGATTTTGGCTGTCAATCTGGCTGATTCCTTGTCTTTAGCCGACAGGCTGATTAGAATTGACAGAGATAGTCATGTTGTGGAGTATTTGCAGAAAGACTTTGCTTCTATTCCGATTATTGCTCCTTGGCTGTATCTGTATCAGGAACAGGATTCGAAGTCAGATAAGAATATGGAATGATCAGGAACAGTCGGTTGCACAAAATGGTTATTTATGATATGGTATCAAGTAAAAATGAAGAAGAGGACGTGATTTTATGCCAATTAAGATTCAAGATCAGTTACCTGCATGTGCTACACTTGAGAGCGAAAATATATTTGTCATGACGGAGCGACGCGCCATGCATCAGGATATCAGACCGCTTAAGATGCTGATTTTGAACCTCATGCCGACTAAAATCGTGACGGAGACACAGCTGC